>NZ_RAWD01000320.1:0-10693 GCF_003612065.1 Corallococcus sp. CA047B | reverse complement strand
TTCCTGCGCCGCACGCTGCGAGCGTCAGGGCTGGTGTACGGCACGCCCGTGCCGCTGCCCTCGCCGGTGGACGGAGGGGAGCCCTTCGACGTCCCGGCGCGCGCGGTGGAGGACGAGCTGTTCCACGCCGTGGTGCGCACGCTGGCGCGCATGGCGCTGGACCTGGCGCGGGTGATGGATGCGCCGGAGGGGCCCCGGGTGGAGCAGTTGCTGGTGCTCTTCGCGGTGCTCGCGGGGGAGCTGGAGCTGGCCCTGGCGCTGGACGCACGCCTGGCGGCCGGGCTGCCCGTGCCCCGGAGGATGGTGGGGCGGGTGGAGGACGCGCTCGACAAGCGGGCGCCGTCGCTGGCCGGGGACCCGGTGTATGGCCTGGTCTTGCACAACGGCGCGCAGTACGCGGACGCGCAGCTGTTCTGCCGGCAGGCCATCGACCTGTTCTCGCGCGGGCGGCTGTCGCGGGTGGTGGCGGAGCGGCGGCTGGACTTCGCGGCGCGGCAGAAGGCGCTGCTGGTGGACGTGCTCACCGCGCTGTCGTGCGTGGACCGCGAGCCGGGACTTCCCGCGCGCCGCGCCATCCTCCGTCAGGTGGAGGGCCTGCGCCTGCCGCACGCGCTGGAGGGGGAAGTGAAGGCCGCGGTGCGCCAGTCCTTCGAGCGCAAGCGCGACGTGCGGGAGGTGGTGCGCCAGGTGCGCAGCATGGACATGCGCCACCTGCTGCTGGAGCAGACGTTGCTGGCGGCGCTGGTGGACGGCCGGCGGACGCGGCGGGAGCGGGCCTTCATCGACACGCTGGCGGGCGCGCTGCACGTGCCCCAGGCGGAGCTGCGACGTCTGGAATTGGAGATGGCGGAGTTCTACGCGCGGCACCGCTCGCTGGTGGATGTCTTCACCGTGTCGGACGCGGCGGGCGCCATGGGCGAGGACCTCATCACCGGCATGCAGGAGACGCTGGAGAAGAACTTCCACCGGCTGATGCAGGAGGCGCGCGAGACGGGCGACCTGGCGGTGCTGCTCACCAAGGCGGCGCGGCGCCAGAAGCTCACCGCCGACGAGCGCCAGCGCATGCGCGCCCAGCTCATCGACGTGGCGAAGGCCATCCCCGCGCTCGCCATCTTCGCCGCGCCCGGCGGCATCCTGCTGCTGGCGGCCCTGGCGAAGGTGCTGCCCTTCAGCCTGCTGCCCAGCTCCTTCCAGGACGGGCCCGCCGTCGTGGACCTGGACGTCGACGGCGAGGACACCGCCGAGCGCGAGGTGGGGTAGGACGCGCTCCCCGCGTGTCCCCTTCCCGCCGCGACGAATCAACCCAATCGTCACGATGCCCTGGGTGCATCGGCGCGAGCGTATGCCTCCGGGTTCTCAACCCTGGAAGGGGTACGCATGCGTGGGTCGAAGCGGTTCGGGAAGTGCGCGGCGGTGACGGCATTCCTGTTCGTGGGGGGCTGTGGCCCGGCAGCGGACGACCGGGAGGACGTGCCCCGGGCATCCCTGGCCCTGGCGGCGACGCAGAGCACGTCGTTCCAGGATGGCGTGTCGCCGTCCACCGGCTACGCGGGCACCCGCGACGCGATGATTGAAGAGGAGGACTCCAATGCCAACCACGGGACGGACAGCAGCCTGTCCGCCAGCGGTGACACGCCCGCGGGCAGTGGCAACGAGAACGAGATCCTCTTCCAGTGGGACGTGTCCGCCATCCCCGCGAACGCGACCGTCCGCTCGGCCTCCATCGTCCTCACGGTGTCCGACAAGGCGGATCAGGCCTACGGCTTCCTCGAGCTGACCCGCGCCTGGACGGAGCGGCAGGTCACCTGGGAGCAGGCCGACAGCTCCCACGACTGGACGTCCAAGGGTGCGGATGGCACCGGTGACCGGAACACGGCCCTGCTGGGCTCCATCCGGGCCGCGTCGACCGGGACGTACACCGTGCCCCTCAACGCGCAGGGGCTCGCGGTGGTGCAGAAATGGGTGAGCATGCCCTCCAGCAACCACGGCGTGGTGCTCTCCGACAAGGACCACGACAACCGACTGGAGGTCCGCTCGCGCGAGTATTCCACCCGCTCCTCGCGCCCGAAGCTGATGGTGACCTGGGATGTGGATGGGCCCGGCCCGGTGCCGGGGAGCACGACCTATCCGGGCACCTGTGATGGCTCCGGCGGCGTGGCCCTGGATGGCACCCACTTCCTGAACTTCAACGACGAGTCACAGACGGCGCGCGTCTATTCACGGGGACAGGCGGTCGCTCCCGTGCAGACGCGCGACCTGAACAGCGCCCTCGGGTTGTCGTCGTTGGACGAGGCGGACTTCGAGGACGCCGCGCGCGTGGGCAATCGCATCTTCGTAACGACCTCCCAGGCGCGGAACAAGAACGGGGTGCTTCAGGCCTCGCGCTACAAGTTCTTCGCGCTGGACGTGTCCGGCACGGTGCCGCAGGCGTCACTCCAGGTTGCGGGCGTGTCGTCGAACCTGCTCAAGGACATGCTGGATGCCCGCAACTGGAACCAGCCGGATGCGGCCGTCATCTCCCTGCTCGCGTCCCGTTCACGGCTGGCGGAGTCGACCGTGCCGGAGCTGGCGCCGAAGGAGCAGGGCACCAACATCGAGGGACTGGCCGCGCTGCCTTCGGGCGGGCTCGCCATCGGCTTCCGCAACCCGCAGGAGGGGACGAGCGCGCTGGTCGTCACGCTGACGAACCCGGACGCGGTCATCGCGGGTTCGCCGGCGCGGTTCGGTCAGGCCCTGCGTCTGGAATTGGGAGGCCAGGGGCTTCGGGGCATGGCGTGGTCGGACGCGCATCAGGCGGTGCTGCTGCTCAGTGGTCCCCATGACGAGAGCAGCGGTCCCTTCGCGCTCTGGAAGTGGAGCGGTGCCCCAGGCGTCGCGCCGGTGAAGGTGCGCGACCTGAGCGCCCCCACGGATTCGGCGCCGGAGGCGGTGATTCCCATTCCGGGGACCCAGGACGTGCAGATCCTCTTCGACATGGGCGCGCACCTCATCGGCGGCGGGGAGTGCAAGGCCGCCTCGGCCTCCAGCCAGTCCTTCACGGACCTCATCGTCCGGGTGGAGTGAGCGTCTCAGCGTGACACCCCGAGGGCGCTGACGCTGTTGAGGGACGGGCGGAGCGGTGCGAGCAATTGCTCCACCGCCGCGCGAGCACCCGGGCGGGAGACGTGCCCCACGTATCCGTCCGGGCGTACCAGCACGAGCGCCCCCGGACCCACGTCGTAGGCCCGGTGCGCGTGTCCGTGGGCGTCGAGCAGGGCGTCGGCATCGCGGGAGGTGTCCTTCGTGCGGACGTGGAAGGCGCGCACGGTGTCGCCGAAGCGCGAGCGGGCCCACGCGGGTGTGTCCGCGTGCTCCGGCCCGAAGGCGAGCAGCGTCCAGTGGGGGCCGCGAAAGGCGTCGAACAGGCGCGAGGTGTTTCCCGTCGCGTCCACGCACGGCGCATCCGGAGCCCGGTCCCCCGCGCGCAGGCGGGACGTGTCGCCGTCCACCTGGGGTGCCAGCGGGCCGCCGCGATAGTGCAATCCCAACTGCCGCGTCTCCGCGCCCCGCTGCTGCGAACGCAGGCTGTTCTGGCGCAGTCCCTGGTAGAGCTTCGCGGACAGGCCGAGCACATGCGCGGCGATGGGCAGCCGCTCCGCCTCGTAGGTGTCGAGCAGGGACGGGGCCGCCCCGGCGAGGACGTGGCCCAGCTTCCATCCCAGGTTGTAGGCGTCCTGCACGCCGGTGTTGAGGCCCTGGCCTCCGGCGGGCGGATGCACGTGCGCGGCGTCGCCCGCGAGCAGGACGCGGCCCACGCGGTAGCGGTCCACCATGCGCACGTTGGGGCGGTACACGGACAACCAGCTTGCATCGTGCAGGCGGAGTTTCGTGCCGGGGCGGGCCGCCTCCTGGAGGCGCTGGTCCAGCGCGGCCTCGGTCAATTCCGGCACGGTGCCACCGGGCTTCACCTGGAGGGCGAGCTGGAAGCGGTCCGTGCCGGGCAGGGGACACAACGCCACCATGCCGCCCTTCGCGAAGGGCCACACGTGCCAGTGGTCGCGGCCCAGGCCCTCCACGCGCACGTCGCCCACGACCATGCGCTCGGCTTCGTGTGTCTCCCCATGGAAGCCCACGCCCAGGGCCTTGCGCACGCGGCTGTGGCCTCCGTCCGCGCCCACCAGGTACTCCGCGCGCACGACCTCCGGAGCGCCGTCGTGGAGGAGGGTGGCGCTGACGCCTGAGTCGTCCTGGGTGAAGTCGGTGAGCGCGGTGCCGAACTCCACCGTGTGGCCGAGCGAACCCAATCGCTCGCGCAGGATGCCTTCGGTGCGGGCCTGCGGCACGAGCCAGGGGTCGGGATGGGGCACGTCGGGTGTCACGGCGTGGCGCGGAATCATCGTCCAGCGGCCCACGACGAAGCGCCGCCAGTGGATGCGAAGGCGGGGATAGGCATTGCCGGCCGCGAGCACGGCGTCCAGCACGCCCAGGTCCTCCAGCACCTCCAGTGTGCGCGGCTGGAGTCCCTTGCCGCGTGAGCCCACGAAGGGACCGGGGGCCGCGTCGATGATGCGGAGGGCGACGCCCCGGCGGGCGAGGTCGCAGGCGAGCGTGAGGCCCGTGGGGCCGGCGCCGACAATCAGCACCTGGACGTTCGTGGGGGGCATGGCCGTCTCTCCTGTCGCGAGGGGCCCTGGCGCCCCGGACGCGATGGAGAGGAGAATGTAAGGAAGTGCTTATGTTGTCAGCTTGCGTTCCCGAACCCGGAGTCCGCCATGCCGCGCGCGAAGCTTTCCCCTCGGAAGACGCCCTTGCAGGAGCGCTCGCGCGCGACGGTGGACGCGCTGGTGCAGGCGACTGCTGACATTCTGGTGCGCGATGGGTACGCGAAGCTGACGACCAACCGCATCGCGGAGCGCGCGGGCGTCAACGTGGCCTCGCTGTACCAGTTCTTTCCGGGCAAGGAGGCGCTGGTGGCGGAGGTGTCGCGCCGGCACGTGAAGGAGCAGCGCAAGGCGGTGCGCGAGGTGATGGCGACGCGGAGGTTCCAGGGCCTGGAGGACCTCGTCCGGACGCTGGTGTCCATGGGCTTCGCCGCGCATGCGGTGAACCCGAAGCTGCACCATGCGCTGACGGAGGAGCTGCCCGCGCGTCGAGCCCGGGCCCCGGATCCGGAGGACGCCCCGATGATGGAGGCGTTCCGCGAGTACGCCACCGACGTCCCGGACCCGGAGCTGGCGATGTGGCTCATCGACACGGTGTCCCACTCGGTCATCCACCGTGCGGTGGTGGAGCGCCCCGAGTCGCTGTCCCAGGGCGTGCTCCAGGAGGAGCTGGTGACGCTCCTCCTGCGCTACGTGAAGCGGAAGTGACGCGGTGGCTTCAGCGGCCCGACGCCGGACAGGTGCGAATGTCAGCCGATTGGGTAGGCTTGTCGACTCATGACAGATGAGAGGGGGATGCCATGAAGATCCTGATCGACACGAATGTGCTCATTCCGCTGGAGCCCACGTCGCCCACGCAGATCGAGGCGTTGACGAAGCCCGCGACCACGCTGGTACGGACTCTCGAAGAGGCGGGTTATCAGCTCTTCGTCCATCCGTTCATGCAGGTGGAGATTGAACGGGACCGTGATGAGGAGCGACGCCAACTTCGTGAGTTGCTGCTCAAGAAATATCTTCCGCTTCCTGCTCCGCCGCCCATCCCCGAAGCCTGGGCGGAGATCCTGGGAAGTCCGGAGGCCCATTCTCGTGATTGGGTGGAACAGCATCTGCTCTCGGCTGTACGGTCATCGAACCTGGAGCCCCGCTGCTCTTCTACTTGAGCCATTCCAGGAAGGCCGTGACCGTCATGGGCGTCGCGGAGCAGACGCTCGCCTCTTCCGATGCCAACCAGATCGCTGCTTCCGTGGGGAAGCGGACCGTCTTCCCCCTTCGCGAGATCGAAGCGCTGTGCTCGAATGGTGAAGTGCTCGCCATCCACTTCCGACAAGCGGCCATCCTGAAGGAGCCCCTCCTCCTGAATGACCTGTGTCGCCACGGAGTGCTCAACGGCCCTCCGCAGTCCATCACCACGGTCCAACAGGGAGGTCGTGAATGGCTCCGACAGCGCCTCGGGCTGTAGTCCTGCTGCCCATCCAGCCGCAGTACGCGACGCCCATCCTGAACGGGCTCAAACGCGTGGAGTTCCGCAAGCGCGCCTTCCGCCGGGAGGTCTCCCACGTCGTTGTCTACTCCTCGAGCCCGGTGAAGCAGGTCGTCGGATTCTTCGAGATCCTCGGCATCGACGAAGCCCCTCCCGCGCAGCTCTGGCGCCGCTATTCACGACAGGGGGCAATCCTGAAGGAGGACTACGACCGATACTTCTCTCAATCCGACGAAGGGGTCGCCATCCGCGTCGGGAAGGTGCACGTCTTCCAGAAACCCTTCCCCCTGGGGGACATCGCGCCGGATCTCCGCGCGCCTCAGAGCTATGCCTATCTGAGCGCGGATGATTTCACGAAGATTCGAGGCCGCAGGGCGCTCGTCACCTGACGCTCGGCGCGTGCCGCGTGCACCCCACCGGCCATCGTGCCAGTGGGGCGCTACGTGAAGCGTGCGCCTCAGCGGCCCGACGCCTGGGCGTCCACCGCGGCCAGCTCTTCCTTGCCGAGCTTCAGCTCCGCGCCCTGGACGTTCTCCTCCAGGTGCTTCACGGAGGACGTGCCCGGGATGGGCAGCATCACCGGCGAGCGCTCCAGCAGCCACGCGAGGGCAATCTGCGAGGGCGTCGCGTTGTGCTTCTTCGCCACCGTGTCGAGCGTCCCGCCCGGCTTCGCCAGCCCACCGGTCGCCAGGGGGAACCAGGGGATGAAGCCCAGCTTCTCCTTCTCGCAGTAGTCCAGCACCTTCTCGTGCACGCGGTCGGTCAGGTTGTAGCGGTTCTGCACCGACACGATGTCCACCACCTTGCGCGCCCGCTGGATCTCCTCCACCGACACCTCCGACAGGCCGATGTGGCGGATCTTCCCTTCCTTCTGGAGCGCCTTCAGCTCGCCCAGCGACTCCTCCACCGGGACCTTCGGGTCGATGCGGTGCAGCTGGTACAGGTCGATGCGCTCCAGCTTCAGCCGCCGCAGCGACAGCTCCAGCTCCTGGCGCAGGTACTTGGGCGCGCCCACCGGGTGCCACTCATTGGGGCCCGTGCGCACCAGGCCCGCCTTGGTCGCCACCACCACGCCCTTCGCGTACGGGTGCAGGGCCTCCGCGATGATCTCCTCGCTGACGTAGGGCCCGTAGGAGTCCGCCGTGTCGATGAAGTCCACGCCCAATTCCAGCGCGCGCCGCAGCACGCGCACCGCTTCCGCCCGGTCCTTGGGCGGACCCCAGACGCCGGGGCCGGTGAGCTGCATGGCGCCGTAGCCAAGACGATGGATGGGCAGGTCACCGCCCAGCTTGAAGGTGCCGCTCTTCTCCACGGGACGCGTTGAAGTGCCGCTCATGGTTCTTCCTCCTGGAAAGGGATGGCTGCTGTGAACTGAAGAAGGGGACGTCAGGACGCGGGGGGCGTCTGGTAGCGCCGGGCGAGGGTGTTCTTGTTGCCCCGGAACATTCCGGCTTCGGCCTGCGCCAGGGCCGCGAGCGCCTCCTCGGCCTCCAGCCCGGGCACGCAGACCGTCTCATTGCGCTCCAGCGCCAGCAGCGAGGCGGTGACGACGTCCTCCGGGGGCATCGCGCCGACGTAGCCGCCGTTGAACTCGGTGGCGGTCATGCCCGGACAGACCACCTGCGCGCGCACCGGCGTGTCGCGCAGCTCGCCCGCGAGCGTGCGCGTGAAGTGGACGAGGAACGCCTTCGCGCCCGCGTACGTGGCCCGGTGGGGCAGGGGGACCGGAGGCAGGGCACCGGAGAAGGCGAGCAGGGAGGCGACGTTGATGACCGCGCCCCGGCCCCGCGCCAGCATGCCGGGCAGCGCCGCCCGGGTGGCCAACAGGGGCGCCAGGATGTGCAGGTGCGCAAGGCCCTCCAGCACCGCGGGCTCCACTTGCGCGAAGGGCCCGTAGCCGCCCACGCCCGCGTTGTTGATGACCAGGGTGATGTCCTCGCCGGCCGCGCGCTCGGCCACCCGGTGGATGTCCACGTCCGTCGTCAGGTCGGCTCGCATCACCTCCGCTCGGATGCCGTGCGCCGCGGTCAGTTTCTCCGCGAGCGCATGAAGCCGCTCTTCCCGACGGGCGATGAGCACCAGGTCATGGCCGAGCGCCGCCAGCCGCCGCGCGTACACCTCTCCGATTCCCGCGGACGTGCCCGTCACCAACGCGGTCCCTCGACTGCCTGCCATGCCTGCTCCCTGGGGAAGGTGGAGGCGGGGTTGTCGTGCCCCGCCGAGATGAATGCTGGAGACGGGGACCGCCTCCGCGAAGCGCACGGGCCGCCGGTAACGCCAGGGCCGCACCCCTGCCCGCTGGGTAACGAGGGCAGGGCGTACGCGCAACCCGCTCGTGCGTCCTCCCAGCACAGCGGACGATTCCGTGGACCATGCAACCGTCGAGGACGGCACCGCGCCCCCGCGTGCTTCAGCCGAGCGCCTGGGTCGCCTGGGGCTCGTCGCGGAACTGCTGGTGGTAGAGGTCCGCGTACAGGCCCCCCTTCGCGAGCAGCTCCTCGTGCGTGCCGCGCTCGACGACGGCCCCCTGCTCCAGCACCAGGATGAGGTCCGCGTTCCGGATGGTGTTGAGCCGGTGCGCGATGACGATGCTCGTCCTGCCCGACAGGAGCCGCCCCAGCGCGAGCTGGATGAGCGCCTCCGTGCGCGTGTCGATGTTCGCCGTCGCCTCATCGAGGATGAGCACCCGGGGCTCCGCGATGACCGCGCGCGCGAACGCGAGCAGTTGCCGCTGCCCCTGGCTGAGCGTCGCGCCACCTTCTCCCAGCACGCTGTCGTAGCCCTGCGGCAGCCGGGTGATGAAGTCGTGCGCATGCACCGCCTTCGCCGCCGCCTCCACGTCCTCGCGGGTGGCGCCCGGCTTCCCATAGGCGATGTTGTCCGCCACCTTGCCGCTGAAGAGGAACGGCTCCTGGAGCACCATCGCCATCTGCTGGCGGAGGCTCGCGCGCGTCACCTGCCGCACGTCCTCCCCGTCGATGCGCACCGTCCCCGCCGTCACGTCGTAGAAGCGCGGCACCAGGCTGGCCACCGTCGTCTTGCCCGCGCCCGTGCGGCCCACCAGCGCCAGCGTCTGTCCGGGCTCCAGGTGGAAGGACACGTCGCGCAGCACCGGCCGCTCCGGGTCGTAGCCGAAGGACACCCTGTCGAACACCACCTGGCCCTTCAGCGTCCCCAGCGCCACCGCCGTCGGCGCGTCCGGCGGCTCCGGCGTCTCGTCGAGGATGCCGTAGATGCGCTCCGCCCCCGCCAGCGCGGACTGCATCAGCGTGGCCACCGACGCGGCCAGCTGCACCGGCCGGAAGAACTGCGCCACGTAGATGAGGAACGCGGCCACACCGCCCACCGTGAGCTGTCCGTCGAGCACCAGCACGCCGCCGTAGCCGATGACCAGCGCGGTGGACAGCGTGGACAGCAGGTCGATGGCCGGTGAGAACGCGGACGTGATGCCCACCGCCGCCACGTTCGCGTCGCGGTTGGCCGCGTTGCGGTCGCGGAAGCGCTCGATGTTCTTCTCCGTGCGGTTGAACGCCTGCGCCTGCCGCACGCCCCCAATCTCCTCCTGGAGGTTGGCCGTCACGTCGCCCACCGTCTGGCGCGTCTTGCGGTACGCATTGCGCGCCCGCGACGCGAAGAACCACGTGGTGAGCACGATGGCGGGGATGAGGGAGAAGCACGCCAGCGCCAGCCTGGCATTGAGCGCCAGCATCGCGATGAGCACGCCCACCAGCCCCAGCACCGACCCCAACAACTGCGTCAGCCCCTGCGCGAAGAGCTGGTTGAGCGTGTCCACGTCGCTCGAGAGCCGGCTCATCAGGTCGCCCAGCGGTCGCCGGTCGAACCACGCCAGCGGAAGCTGCTGGAGCCGCTCGAAGAGGCGCCGTCTCAGCTCCGCCAGCACCTTCTGCCCGGTGTGGCCCACCCGCCACGTCTGCGCCCGCTGCGCCAGCGCGCCCACCGCGTAGACGACGAGCAGCATCGCCAGCGTCCGCAGCAGTCCGCGTCCATCCCCCGAGCCGATGTCATGGTCGATGGCCCGGCTCACCAGGTACGGCCCCGCCGCCTGACACACGGCGCCCACCAGGATGAACCCCAGCGCCACGCCCATCAGGCGCGCATGCGGACGCAGCTCGCCCACCAGCCGCCGCAGCACCTTGCCGCGCCGCTGGGCCCGGCCGGCCTCCAGCTCCGCCAGCGCCTCGATTCCGCCCGGCCGCCTCATGCCGCACCTTCCTGGCGCGCGGGCTGGAGCTGCGAGCCGAGGATGTCGTTGTACAGCTCGCTCGTGGCCCTCAACTCCTCATGCCGTCCCTTCGCGACGATGCGCCCCTCGTCCAGCACGAGGATGACGTCCGCGTCCCGCACGGTGCTGATGCGCTGGGCGATGACCACCGCCGTCCTGCGCTTGTCCCGCATCAGCGCGTCCAGCGCCCCCTGGATGGCCTCTTCCGTCTGGGCGTCCACCGCCGACGTGCTGTCGTCCAGGATGAGCAGGCGCGGGTCGGTGAGCAGCGCCCGCGCGATGGCCAGCCGCTGCCGCTGCCCGCCCGACAGCCCCACGCCCCGCTCGCCC
>NZ_RAWD01000031.1:0-46803 GCF_003612065.1 Corallococcus sp. CA047B | reverse complement strand
GCGAGGACATGGAGCGTGGCCAGGTGCTGGCGAAGCCGGGCTCCATCACGCCGCACACCAAGTTCAAGGCGCAGATCTACGTGCTGTCGAAGGAAGAGGGTGGGCGCCACACCCCGTTCTTCAAGGGTTACCGCCCCCAGTTCTACTTCCGCACGACGGACGTGACGGGAACGGTGAAGCTGCCGGACAACGTCGAGATGGTGATGCCGGGCGACAACATCGCGATCGAGGTGGAGCTCATCACCCCGGTGGCGATGGAGAAGGAGCTGCGGTTCGCCGTTCGTGAGGGCGGCCGCACGGTGGGCGCGGGCGTCGTGGCGGAAATCATCGCGTAGCACTCAGGCCACCAGGCTCTCCGGAAGGCCCTAAAGGGCGCTCCCGGAGGGCAGGTGGGAATCCAGTTGCAACCCACGGGGTGTGGTGGTACACACCGCGCCCCTTCGTTCCGAAGAAACGGTTCTCTGAAATCCAGGCGTTGACGGGCGTACCGCCTCTCGGTTCAGAGGTCGTTCAAAGAGGTTCTTTCGAATGGCGACACAGAAGATCCGCATCCGGTTGAAGGCGTACGACTCGAAGCTCCTGGACCAGAGTGCTGGGGAGATCGTCGAGACGGCCAAGCGCACGGGCGCCAAGGTGGCCGGTCCGATCCCCCTGCCGACGCGCATCAACAAGTTCACCGTGCTGCGGTCGCCGCACGTGGACAAGAAGAGCCGCGAGCAGTTCGAGATCCGCACGCACAAGCGCCTGCTCGATATCCTTGAGCCGACCCAGCAGACGCTGGATGCGCTGATGAAGCTGGATCTGTCTGCCGGCGTTGACGTCGAGATCAAGTCCTAGGAAGCGGGATGGCGTCGGAGTGGTTTCACTCTGACCCCCGAGGAAAGTGCCATGGCGAAGTTTGACGTAGTCGACCTGGATTTGAAGAAGGTTTCGGAGATCGAACTCTCCGACGACATCTTCGGTGCCGAGCAGAACACCCACCTGTTCTACGAGGTGGCGAAGATGCAGCAGATCAACCGGCGCCGGGGTACGGTCGGGGTGAAGAACACCTCGCTCGTCAGCGGCGGCGGCAAGAAGCCCTGGAAGCAGAAGGGCACCGGCCGGGCCCGTCAGGGTTCTATCCGCGCTTCCCACTGGGTGGGCGGCGGCAAGGCGATGGCCCCCAAGGCGCGTGACTACTTCTACCGTCCGCCGCGCAAGGTTCGTCGGGGGGCGCTGCGCGCCGTCCTGTCGCTGCGCGCCAAGGAGAAGCAGCTCATCATCCTGGACGGTTTCAAGCTGGATGCCCCGAAGTCCAAGCAGGCCTTCGAGGTCCTCACCCGCCGTCTGAAGCTCCAGAACGCGCTGGTCATCGACGAGCGCGGCAACACCAACCTGCACCGCAGCGTGCGCAACCTGGCGAAGTTCGACGTGCTGCCGCCCGAGGGTCTCAACCTCGAGTCCGTTCTCAAGCACTCGCACCTCGTCCTGACTTCCGCGGCCGCGAAGGCGCTTGAGGGGTCCCTGTCATGAATCTGAACGACGTCATCAAGGGGCCGCTCATCACGGAGAAGCTGGACAAGGCCCGCGAGAAGTTCCGCCAGTACTCGTTCATCGTGGACCGCAAGGCCACGAAGCACGACGTGTCCCGCGCGGTGCAGGCCCTGTTCAAGGTCACGGTCGAGGGTGTCAACACCAACATCGTGCGCGGCAAGACCAAGCGGGTGGGCAAGAGCATCGGCCAGCGCCCCAACTTCAAGAAGGCGGTCGTCACCCTCAAGGAAGGTGACAAGATCGAACTCTTCGAAGGGGGGGCGGTCTGACGCCACTGGCGACAGATCAGCCTGAGACGAGGAACACACCATGGGCATCAAGAAGTACAAGCCGACCAGCGCCGCCCGCCGTCTGATGACGGTGTCCGACTTCGCGGACATCACCAAGGACTCGCCCGAGAAGGCCCTCACCGAGCCGCTGAAGCGCTCGGGTGGCCGCAACGTTCACGGGCACATCACCCGTCGTCACCAGGGTGGCGGTCACAAGCGTCGTTACCGCACCATCGACTTCAAGCGTCGGGACAAGGACGGCGTGCCGGCCAAGGTCGTCGCTGTCGAGTACGACCCGAACCGCACCGCGAACATCGCCCTCCTGCACTACGCGGACGGCGAGAAGCGCTACATCCTGGCCCCCGTCGGCCTGAGCGTGGGCGACACCGTCTTCGCCGGCGCCTCTTCCGACATCCGGCCTGGCAACAGCCTCCCGTTGCAGAACATCCCGGTGGGCACTGTCATCCACAACGTGGAGCTGAAGCCGGGCCGTGGCGCCCAGGTCATCCGCTCTGCGGGCACTTCCGGCCAGCTGATGGCGAAGGAAGAGCGCTACGCCCAGGTCCGCATGCCGTCGGGCGCTGTGCGCAAGGTGCTTATCGAGTGCCGCGCCACCGTGGGCCAGGTGGGCAACATCGAGCACGAAATCATTCGCATCGGCAAGGCGGGTAAGAGCCGCTGGCTGGGCATCCGTCCCACCGTCCGCGGTCTGGCGATGAACCCCGTTGACCACCCGCACGGTGGTGGCGAAGGCAAGTCCGGCCAGGGGAATCCGCACCCGGTGTCTCCGTGGGGCAAGAAGACCAAGGGCCTCACCACGCGCACCAACAAGCGCACCGACAAATTCATCGTGAGCGGCCGCCGTCAGGGCGCGCGCAGCCAGTAAGAGGATTTGAAACATGGCTCGTTCGATCAAGAAGGGTCCGTTCGTCGATGATCACCTCCTCAAGAAGATCGAGGGGATGATCGCGGCGAACAAGAAGGCGGTCGTCAAGACCTGGTCCCGGCGCTCCACGATTCTCCCTGAGTTCGTGGGTCACACCTTCGCCGTGCATAACGGCAAGAAGTTCATTCCGGTGTTCGTCACGGAGAACATGGTGGGCCACAAGCTCGGCGAGTTCGCCCCGACGCGTACCTTCGGTGGCCACTCGGCGGAGAAGAAGGTCGCCAAGGCCCCGGGCAAGTAGCCCGTTCGTTCGCCTGAGAGCCTGAGGAGATGACCATGGAGTCGACTGCACATCTGCGTCACCTGCGCATGAGCCCGCGCAAGCTGTCCCTCGTCGCGGCGCTCATCCGGGGCAAGCCTGTTGAGGCCGCCCTGAACATCCTGAAGTTCACCCCGCGCGCTGCTGCGCGGCCGGTGGAGAAGCTCATCAAGAGCGCCGTCGCCAACGCGACGGATCTGTCCAAGGGGCAGGTCGACGTGGATACCCTCTACGTCAAGACCATCTCAGTGGATCAGGCCGCCACCCAGCGCCGGTTCATGCCGCGCGCCATGGGGCGCGCGACGCCCATCCAGAAGAAGTCCGCCCACGTCCACGTCGTGTTGGCAGACGCCAAGAAGTAGGACCCGTCGGGCCCTGCCCGGACGCACCAAGGAGAATCAGTTTGGGACAGAAAGTACATCCGATCGGGTTCCGGCTCGGCGTCATCAAGACCTGGGACTCCAAGTGGTTCGAGCACAAGAACTACGCCCAGTGGCTCCACGAGGACATTCGCATCCGCGAGTTCGTGAAGAAGTCACTGAATCACGCGGGCGTCTCCAAGGTGGAGATTGAGCGCGCCGCCAACAAGGTGAAGGTCAACGTCCACACCGCTCGGCCGGGTATCGTCATCGGCAAGCGCGGCGCGGGCATCGAGACCGTCAAGAAGGACCTGCAGCAGTTCACCAAGAACGAGGTCTTCCTGAACATCGTCGAGGTCCGCAAGGCCGAGACGGACGCGCAGCTCGTGGCGGAGAACATCGCCACGCAGCTCGAGCGCCGCATTGCCTTCCGCCGCGCCATGAAGAAGGCGTTGCAGACGGCGATGAAGTTCGGGGCCAAGGGCATCCGCATCGCCTGCTCGGGTCGCCTGGGTGGCGCCGAGATGGCGCGCTACGAGTGGTATCGCGAGGGCCGCGTGCCCCTGCACACCCTTCGTGCGGACATCGACTTCGGCTTCGCCGAGGCCAAGACGACCTACGGCAAGATTGGCTGCAAGGTCTGGATCTGCAAGGGCGAGGTCCTCCCGGGCAAGGGCGGCCAGGCCCCCCTGCCCACCAACCGGTAAGACGCCCCCAGCGGGGTGGGTTGAAAGACCCGCCCTGCCCGTGAGGCACGAAGGACAGCGACGATGCTTCAGCCTGCTCGAACCAAATACCGAAAGATGCAGAAGGGCCGCATGTTCGGCTCGGCCCACCGGGGCAGCGACCTCACCTATGGTGAGTTCGGCCTGGTGAGCCTCCAGCCGGGTTGGATCACCTCGCGGCAGATCGAGGCGGCCCGTATCGCGATGACCCGCCACGTGAAGCGCGGCGGCAAGATCTGGATCCGGATCTTCCCGGACAAGCCCGTCACGAAGAAGCCCGCCGAGACCCGAATGGGTACCGGTAAGGGTGGCGTGGAGTACTACGTCGCGGTGGTGAAGCCGGGTCGCGTCCTCTATGAGATGGAGGGCATGACGTCGGAGATCGCCACCGGGGCGCTGAAGCTGGCGCAGGCGAAGCTGCCGGTGCTCACCAAGATCGTGCGCCGCAGCGAGCTCTCGCTGTAGTCACGCACCGCGGCGGGCGTCCCACCCCGGAGCAGGGGAGGGCGCCCGCGACCGCGCCAAGGAGACAAGATGGCGACTGCGAAGGAACTGAAGGACCTGTCGACGGACGACCTGCAGAATCGCGCGAAGGAACTGCGCGACACGCTGGTCCAGGATCGACTGAAGCGCCGGACCGGCTCGCTGGACAGCCCTGCAGAGGGCGTGCAGCATCGCCGGGATCTGGCCCGCATCCTCACCGTCCTGGGCGAGAAGGCCCGGGCCGCGAAGGCGGGGTAGTTGTAGCAGTGCATCCGCGACGGCGTCCGGGCTCACCCGGACGCCCGCGGCCATCCGGGCAGAGGGCCCGGGTGCATGACAGACTGTGAGAACCAACATGGCTGAAGCGACCGAAACGCCCGCTGCCGAGACCTCCACCCGGGGTCGTCCCAAGACCCGCGTGGGCATCGTCACCTCCAACAAGATGCAGAAGACGGTGGTCGTCACCGTCCAGCGCCGCGCTCCCCACCCGAAGTACGGGAAGATCATGAGCCTGCGCGAGAAGTACAAGGCGCACGTCGAGGATCACGACTACCCGAAGAAGATCACCATCAACGAGGGTGACCGGGTGCGCATCGCCGAGACCAAGCCCGCTTCGAAGGACAAGCGTTGGCGCGTGGTCGAGGTGTTGGAGAAGAGCAAGAACGTCTAGGTAGGCCACACCGGGTTCGCACGCTATGAAGCGGGCGACCTGGTTCGAGCAAGAGGAGACTTCACATGATTCAGATGCAGAGTGTGCTCGATGTGGCCGACAACTCGGGCGCCAAGAAGGTGTTTTGCATCAAGGTTCTCGGCGGCTCCAAGCGCAAGTACGCCTCCATCGGCGACGTGATTGTCGTGTCGATCCGCGAGGCGCTGCCCAACTCCAAGGTGAAGAAGGGTGACGTGGCCAAGGCCGTCATCGTCCGCACCCGTCGCGAGGTGGGTCGTGCGGATGGCAGCTACATCAAGTTCGACGGCAACTCGGCGGTCCTCATCAACAAGGACCTGGAGCCCATCGGGACACGCATCTTTGGGCCGGTCGCCCGTGAGCTGCGTGCCCGTAAGTTCATGAAGATCATCTCGCTGGCGCCCGAGGTCCTCTAAGAGGACGCAGGCCGGACGGCGAACAGCCAGAGTGAGGAAGCCATGCAGAAGCTGAAAGTCGGTGACACGATCCAGGTCATCTCCGGGTCCGAGCGCTCGGAGAAGACGCCGGCGACGAAGCGCGGCAAGGTGCTGAAGGTCGACCGGGAGGCGGGCCGCGTGACGGTCGAAGGCCTGCGCCTGGTCAAGCGCCACATGCGCAAGACGCCGCAGAGCCCCGAGGGCGGCATCATCGAGAAGCCGGGTACCATCGCGCTCTCGAACGTCCAGGTGGTGTGCGCCAAGTGTGACAAGCCGACCCGCGTCGGCATCCGCAAGGAGGGAGAAGCCTCCAAGCGGTTCTGCAAGCAGTGTGACGCCCTGATTGACTAGGGGTCCGTGTTCGGGCATGTATGCGCGCCCCTTGCCCCACCTCCCGGTGGGGCAGGCGGGCGTGCACGTCTGGAGGGCTGAAATTGTTGAGCCCTCCAGGTGTTTCCAGGTTCCAGAAGAAGGACTGATCGGGCGCGCTGGGTTCAGAACGGCGTTCCGAAGCAGAGGACTGAAAAATGGCTGACGAGAAGAAGGCCGAACCGAAGGACAAGAAGGAAAAGAAGCGCGGACGCAAGGAAGAAGCCAAGAAGGTCGGCTTCGCCGCGAACATCGAGGAGGGCCTGAAGGCCCGCTCGGCGCGTCTGAAGGACCGCTTCCGCAAGGAAGGCGTTCCGTCGCTGATGAAGGAACTGGGGCTCAACAACCCCATGGAAGTGCCGCGGCTGGAGAAGATCGTCGTCAACATGGGTCTGGGCGAGGCGCTCGCCAACAACAAGATCCTGGAGTCGGCGGTGGACCAGCTTGCCGCCATCACCGGCCAGAAGCCGGTCGTGACGCGTGCGCGCAAGTCCATCGCGAACTTCAAGCTGCGCCAGGGCCAGGCCATCGGCGCTGCGGTCACGCTGCGCGGCGACCGCATGTTCGAGTTCATGGACCGTCTGATCTCCGTCGCGCTGCCGCGCGTGCGTGACTTCAAGGGCGTGTCCCCGAAGGCCTTCGACGGGAAGGGCAACTACACGCTCGGAGTGCGCGAGCAGATCATCTTCCCGGAAATCAACTACGATCAGATCGAGAAGGTGAAGGGGCTCAACATCAGCTTCGTCACCACCGCCCCGAACGACGAGCAGGGACTGGCGCTGATGCGTCACTTCGGCATGCCGTTCCGTCAGTAGGACCGAGTTCAGGACTCCCATCGATCATGGCCAAGCTCTCCAAGATTGCCCAGGCGAAGCGCAAGCTGAAGTTCCCCGTGCGTCAGTACAACCGCTGCGGTCTCTGCGGTCGTCCTCGCGCTTTCCTGCGCAAGTTCAAGATGTGCCGTATCTGCCTGCGCCACCGTGCGCTGCGTGGCGAGATCACCGGCGTCACCAAGTCGTCCTGGTAGACGTTGGACTCGTGGTGCCAACCCTGCCCTGAAGAGGGTAGGGTGGTGCACCGCTGAAGAAGAAGTGCAGTGGCAGTCACCGCGAACCCCCGGGATGGGCCCGGCAGGCGTGGTGGTTGCGATCGCGGGGTCGCCCTGAAGGGGACGCCGCTTCGGAAGGTGTTTCATGCCGGTCAATGATCCCGTTGGCGACATGCTGACCCGCCTGCGCAATGCCTCGCGCGCGCGGCACGACAAGGTCGTCATCCCCCACTCGAAGCTCAAGGTCGAAGTCATCAAGGTCCTCAAGGACGAGGGCTACATCGGTGACTTCACCATCCACGAGCTCGCGCCGCAGAGCGAGATCTCCGTCCAGCTGAAGTATGGCCCGGACCGCAGCCCGGCCATCACCGGCATCCACCGCGTGTCGAAGCCCGGTCTGCGCCGCTACGTGACGGTCCGCGAGATCCCGCAGGTGCTGGGAGGCATGGGCATTTCCATCCTCTCCACGTCGCGCGGCATCCTGGTGGACACCGAGGCCCGGAAGCAGAAGGTCGGCGGCGAGTTGCTCTGCAAGGTCTACTAGCCAGGAGTCTGGGTGTAGCGCCCCGCGAGGAGCGCGCCCCAGGCGACCCCAGCACGAGGCAATCATGAGTCGGATTGGAAAACTGGCGATCAAGCTTGGCGACAAGACGAAGGTCAATGTCGCCAACCAGCAGGTCAACTTCGAAGGCCCCAAGGGCAAGCTGTCCGTCAAGCTCCCCGCCAAGGTGAAGGTGGAGGTCAAGGACGGCCAGGTGACGGTGCAGCGCGAGGACGATTCTCGCGAGGCCCGCAGCCTGCACGGCCTGACGCGCACCATCCTCGCCAACGCGGCGAAGGGGGTGTCGACGGGCTTCGAGAAGCGCCTCGACATCCGCGGCGTCGGTTTCCGCGCGGAAGTGAAGGGCAAGGCGATCCACTTCTCGCTCGGCTACTCCCACCCGGTGGTCTTCAACCTCCCGGAAGGCGTGACGGCCGAGGTCGACAAGGCTTCGCGTACCGAGGACAGCCTTCCCACGGTGGGGCTCACGCTCCGCTCTGCGGACAAGGAAGCCCTGGGCGCCACGGCGGTCAACATCCGCTCGCTGCGTCCGCCGGAGCCCTATAAGGGCAAGGGCATCAAGTACGCCGAGGAGCGCATCCGTCGCAAGGAGGGCAAGACCGGTACGACGTAGTCCTCGTCCCGTCTTCGCCAATAGTTCAACCCTGCCGGGCCCTGGGGCCTGGCGGAATCATCCGGCGGCGGAAGGCCGCATCGCCGCCGGACGGAAAAGGAAGCAGCCATGTCCAAGGTCGATCAGCGTCTCAAGAGGAAGAACCGCATCCGCAAGAAGCTCTCGGGTACCACCGAGCGCCCGCGGCTTACGGTGTACAAGAGCCTCAAGCACATCTACGCGCAGGTGGTGGATGACTCCACCGGCCGCACGTTGGCGTATGCTTCGTCCCTGTCCAAGGAGCTGAAGGGCAAGGACGAGGGCGACAAGAAGTCGGACGCCAAGCGGGTGGGCTCCCTCATCGCGGAGAAGTGCAAGGCCGCCAACGTCGACGCGGTGGTTTTCGACCGCAACGGCTTCCCCTACCATGGGCGCATCGCTGCCGTGGCCGACGCCGCGCGCGAAGCCGGCCTGAAGTTCTAGGTACCAGAAAGGAATTCCTCAAGTGGCAACTCCGATCAATCCGAACGATCTGGACCTGACCGACCGCGTGGTGAACATCAACCGCGTGGCCAAGGTGGTGAAGGGTGGCCGTCGGTTCTCGTTCGCCGCGCTCGTCGTGGTGGGCGATGGCAACGGGCACGTGGGCGTGGGCCTGGGCAAGGCCAACGAAGTCCCCGAGGCCATCCGCAAGGGCGGCGAGAACGCGAAGAAGAACCTGTTCCGCGTTCCGCGCATGGGTCACACCATCCCGCACGAGATCCTGGGGCACTTCGGTGCCGGCTGGGTCCTCCTGAAGCCGGCCAGCGAAGGTACGGGCGTCATCGCCGGCGGCGCGGTTCGCGCGGTCCTCGAGGCGGCGGGCATCCGCAACATCCTGACGAAGAGCCAGGGTTCGCGGAATCCGCACAACGTGCTGAAGGCCACGGTGGCGGGCCTGAAGCTGCTGCGCAGCGCGGAGCAGGTCGCGCGGCTGCGTGGCAAGGACGTCGAAACCCAGAAGCTCGCGGGCGAGGCGAGGGGCTAGTCATGGCGCTCAAGGTTAAGCTGACGAAGAGCTTCTCGGGTTCTTCCGAGGACATGCTGGCCACCATCAAGGGCCTCGGTCTGAAGAAGTTCGGTGACGAGCGGCTGTTGAAGGACACCCCGGCGGTGCGCGGCATGGTGTTCAAGGTGAAGCACCTGGTCTCCCTGGAGACGGTCAGCCAGGAGGCCCCGGCGCCCAAGCGCCGCAAGCCCCGGAAGATTGTCGCCCGGGACCGCGCCCTGGAGCGCCTGGCCGCCAAGGCCAAGGCCTGAGGAACGAGGATCCAATCATGAGCATCCTGACAAACCTGAAGCGTCCCGAGGGCTCCTGGCACCGCAAGAAGCGCGTCGGTCGCGGCCAGGGTAGCGGCCTCGGCAAGACGGCAGGCCGCGGTGGCAAGGGCCAGAAGGCCCGCTCCGGCAACATGCGGTTCGAAGGCTTCGAAGGCGGTCAGAGCCCGCTGCAGCGCCGCCTGCCGAAGTTCGGCTTCAACCCGCCCAATCGCACCGTGTACGCGGTGGTGAACCTGGGTGACCTGGAGCACGTGTTCGACGCTGGAACGACGGTGGACGAGGCCGCGCTGAAGAAGGCGGGCTTGGTCAAGGGCCGTTATGATGGCGTGAAGGTTCTGGCCCACGGAGAGCTCGCAAAGAAGCTCACCGTGCGCGTGAACAAGGTGTCCGCGGCGGCTCGCGAGAACATCGAGAAGGCCGGTGGCTCCGTTGAAGAGCTGCCGCTGGTGGCGCACAAGCCTGAGTCGGCCGCCAAGGCCCACTCCGGCAAGGGCGTCAAGGCCCCTCGCCAGCCCCGGGCGTAGGCGTGACGGGCGCGCATCACTGTGATGTGGTGCGCGTCTTCAGCCTTGTGTAGGCTTCCGCGCCCCTTTCCGGAACCGGAGAGGGGCGTTTGTTGTTGCTGGCAGAACCTCTTGAAGAGGATGGCTTTCCCGTGGCCCTGAACGCCTTCGCCAATGTCTTCCGCATCGCGGAGCTGCGCAGCCGGCTTGCGTACACGCTCGTGCTGCTGTCCGTCTATCGCATCGGCATCTTCATCAACACGCCGGGCGTGGACCGCTCCGCGATGAACGCGTTCATGGACGCCCAGAAGCAACAGGGCGGCCTGGTGTCGCTGTTCAACCTGTTCTCCGGCGGCGCGCTGGAGCAGATGTCCATCTTCGGTCTGGGCATCATGCCGTACGTCAGCGCCTCCATCATCATCCAGCTGCTGGCGGTCGTCGTGCCCAGTCTGGAGCGGCTCCAGAAGGAAGGCGCCGCGGGTCGGCAGAAGATCAACCAGTACACGCGCTACGGCAGCATCGTGCTGTCCGTCGTGCAGGGCGTGGGCATCTCGCGGTGGCTCGCCTCGCTGGGTCGCTCCGACGCCGGGCAGAGTGGCTTCAACCAGGTCGTGGTGCCCAACGACAACCTCTGGTTCACCTTCATGACGGTCGTCAGCCTCACGGCGGGCACGGCCTTCATCATGTGGCTGGGCGAGCGCATCACCGAGCGCGGCATCGGCAACGGCATCTCCCTCATCATCTTCGCCGGCATCGTGGCGCGGGTGCTGCCCGGCGCGAAGCAGCTGTTGGACCTGACGACGCAGGAAGTAGTCAACATCGCGGCGGTGCTGGGCCTGTTGTTCTTCATGCTGCTCATCATCGGCGTGGTGGTGTACGTGGAGCGGGGCATGCGGCGGGTGCCCATCCAGTACGCCAAGCGCATGGCGGGTCGGCGGATGTTCGCGGGGCAGGCAACGTACTTCCCCATGAAGGTGAACGCCTCGGGCGTGATTCCCCCCATCTTCGCCGGCGCGGTGCTGTCGTTCCCCGCGACGCTGGGTGCGTGGTTCCCCTTTCTGCAGGGCTTCCAGCGCAGCATCGAAGGCAACCTCTGGGTGTACAACGGCCTGTTCGTGCTGCTGGTGGTGTTCTTCTCCTACTTCTACACGGCGCTCACCTTCCGGCCGGATGACGTGGCGGACAACATCAAGAAGCAGGGCGGCTACATCCCCGGCATCCGCCCGGGACGCCAGACGGCGGAATTCATCGAGCGCGTGCTCAACCGGCTTACGTTCGGTGGCGCCATCTACCTGGCCATCATCTGCGTGATTCCGTCCGTCATCAGCAGCGTGCTGGGTGTGCGGTTCACGTTCGGCGGCACGGCCCTCCTCATCGTGGTGGGTGTGGCGCTGGACACGGTGCAGCAGATCGAGGGTCACCTCATCAGCCGTAACTACGAAGGCTTCGCGGGTCCGCGCGGTCCGCGCATCCGTGGTCGGGTTCGTGTGGCGGCCTGACGGTTGGCGGTTGTGTTCCAGGCGCCTCTCTCCAGTGGTGGGGAGGGGCGCCTCGTCGTTCAAGGATGGACGCTGGTGCAAAGGAGCGACATGAACCTCATCCTGTTGGGGCCGCCGAACGCCGGGAAGGGAACCCAGGCGAAGAAGCTCTATGCGGACTTCCACATCCCGCAGATCTCCACCGGGGACATCCTGCGCAAGGCCGTGAAGGATGGTACGGCGCTGGGCAAGGTCGCCGGACCCCTGATGGCCGCGGGGCAGTACGTGCCGGACGATGTCGTTATCGGCATCGTGGAGGAGCGGCTGAAGGAGCCGGACGTGGCCAAGGGCTTCGTGCTCGACGGCTTCCCGCGCACCCCAGGGCAGGCGGATGCCCTGGACCGGATGCTGGAGCGGCTGGGCCGCCAGCTGAACGCGGTCGTGTCCCTGGAGGTTCCTCACTCCACGCTCGTCGAGCGCGGCTCCGGCCGGCGCGTGTGCCCCAATGACGGGTCCGTGTACCACGTCACCCAGAACCCGCCGAAGCGCGCGGGCCTCTGTGACAAGTGCAGCTCGGAGCTCGTCCAGCGAGAGGACGACACGCCCGAGGTCATCGAGCGGCGTCTGCGGAAGTATGACGCGGAGACCTCTCCCTTGAAGGACTTCTACGCGAAGAAGGGCCTGCTCAAGAGCGTGGATGGCGTCGGGTCTCCCGAGGGCATCTACGAGGAGATCAAGAAGGCGGCAGGTCGTCCTTCCTGAGCAGCTGCCAGGCAGTGGGGCGGTAGGCCAGGAAGGTCCGGACTGTCGCTCCAGCGCCCACGGGTTCCCGTAGGCAGCACGCCCGTAGGGAAGAAGGCGCATGATCCCGATGGAGATCAAGAGCCCTGCCGAGATCGCCTTGATGCGGGAAGCAGGGCGGATCGTCCGTGAAATCCTGGACGAACTGGAGAAGGCCGTGGCGCCCGGTGTCTCCACCTGGGAGCTTGATGCCCTGGCCGAGCAGCTGATCGCCAAGAAGGGCGCCAAGCCGGCGTTCAAGGGCTACCACGGCTTTCCGGGCGTCCTCTGCGCCTCCGTGAACCAGGAGGTGGTCCATGGCATCCCCAACCGGAAGCGCAGGCTGGTGGCCGGGGACCTGTTGAAGCTGGACTTCGGGGTGGTGTACCGGGGCTTCTTCGGGGACTCGGCCCGGACGGTGGCGGTGGGGAAGGTAGCGCCCGAGGCCCAGGCCCTGGTGGATGCCACCCGGCAGTCCCTGGAGAAGGCCATCCAGGTGATGCAGGTAGGCAATCGGATTGGCGACATCGGGCACGCGGTGCAGAGCCACGTGGAAGCCCGGGGTTTTTCGGTGGTGCGGGACTTCGTGGGTCACGGTATCGGTCGGAAGCTCCACGAGCCGCCGCAGGTGCCCAACTACGGGCAGGCGGGGTCGGGAATGAAGCTGCGGCCGGGCATGGTCCTGGCTGTGGAGCCGATGGTGAACCAGGGAACGGCCGACGTGGCGGTCCTGGAGGACGACTGGACGGCCGTCACGGTGGATGGGAAGTTGTCCGCCCACTTCGAGCACACCATCCTCATTTCAGAGCGGGGTCCGGAAGTGCTGACCCGCTGATCCTGCAGGCCCCCCAGACCCGGGGTGAAATAGGGTGATGTCAGAGGGTGTTGATAGAGGTCCCAGTTTCGAATCGCGCGGTGCTTGCTACTTACGGACCAAAGTGTTATCCCGCCGCGCTTCCAGAAGGTTCGTGGTCCGGGAAGAAGGTTGACGCTTGCCGAAGGATGATTCCATCGAAGTCGAGGGGACCGTCATGGAACCCCTACCGAACGCGATGTTCCGCGTGGTGCTGGACAATGGCCACAAGGTGCTCGCGCACATCTCGGGCAAGATGCGGATGCACTTCATCCGCATCCTTCCGGGCGACAAGGTGAAGGTCGAGTTGTCTCCGTATGACCTGACCCGCGGACGCATCACGTACCGGGCCAAGTAATTGTCGCCGGCCGCTTGTGCGGACCGGCTGTTGTGTTTTCTCCGTTGAAGGAAGGAAGTTCGCTCCAATGAAGGTTCGGGCGTCCGTCAAGAAGATCTGCGACAAGTGCAAGGTTGTCCGCCGCAAGGGCATCGTGCGCGTCATCTGCGCTTCCAACCCCCGGCACAAGCAGCGCCAGGGCTAACAGTCCCACAGGGACTGTTGGCCTCAGACCAACTCCACAACAAGGAAGACCGAAGATGGCTCGTATCGCCGGCATCGATCTGCCGCCCAACAAGCGCGCGGTGATCTCGCTCCAGTACATCTACGGGATCGGTAACAAGACCGCGCACGACATCATCGAAGCGGCGGGCATCGATCTCACCACCCGGACCAAGGACCTCACCGAAGAGCAGGCTCGAAAGATCCGCGAGATCATCGAAGCCAGCTACAAGGTCGAGGGCGACCTCCGGCGTGAGGTGACCATGAACATCAAGCGGCTCATGGACCTGGGATGCTACCGGGGTCTGCGTCACCGCAAGGGTCTTCCGGTCCGTGGTCAGCGCACCCACACCAACGCGCGCACCCGCAAGGGTCCCAAGCGCGGCATCGTTCGCGCGAAGCCGGCCGCTCCGGCCCGCTAAACCCTTTGGCGCCCGCTGCCTCCTTTCGTGAGGCGCGGGCGTTGATCACCTACTCCCAGGAGCAGCGATTCACATGGCTGACGAGATCAATACCGCCGCCGCGCCGGCCGGTGCCGAGGGCGGCGAGGCCCCTGCGGCGAAGAAGAACAAGCGCAAGGGCAAGAAGAACATCCTCAACGGCGTGGTCCACATCCAGTCCACGTTCAACAACACCATCATCACGATCACGGACGTGTCCGGGAACGTGATCTCCTGGTCGTCGGCCGGTGCGCGCGGCTTCAAGGGCAGCCGCAAGTCCACGCCGTTCGCGGCGCAGGTTGCCGCTGGCGACGCCGCGGCGAAGGCGATGGAGCACGGCCTCAAGACCGTGACGGTGTTCGTGAAGGGTCCGGGCGCGGGCCGTGAGTCGGCGCTGCGCGCGCTGGCCGCCGCCGGCCTGAAGATCAGCCTCATCCGCGACGTGACGCCCATCCCGCACAACGGCTGCCGTCAGCCCAAGCGCCGCCGCGTCTAATCACCGCTTCGGGCCAGGCTCGCGTTCTCGCGAGCCGGCTCCAGACCATCTGCAAGGAGAATTTCCGTGGCCCGTTACACCGCGAGCGCCTGCCGTATCTGCCGGCGTGAGAACCTGAAGATGTACCTGAAGGGCGACCGTTGCTACACGGACAAGTGCGCCATCGAGCGCCGCCCCTATCCCCCCGGTCAGCACGGCCAGGGCCGCGTGAAGTTCTCCGGCTACGGCGTGCAGCTGCGCGAGAAGCAGAAGGTCAAGCGCATGTACGGCCTGCTCGAGAACCAGTTCCGCGGGTACTACCACCGCGCGTCCGCGGCCAAGGGCAAGACGGGTGAGAACCTGTTGCAGCAGCTGGAGCTGCGCCTGGACAACGTGGTGTTCCGCATGGGCTTCGCGGACACGCGCAACGAGGCGCGCCAGCTGGTGCGTCACGGTCACTTCCAGGTCAACGGCCGCCGGGTGAACATCCCGTCGTTCTCTGTGAAGCCGGGCAGCACCGTGGAAGTGCTGGAGAAGAGCCGCAAGGTGCTGCGCATCTCCGAGGCGCTGGAGACGGTGGACCGCCGTGGCACGCCGCAGTGGATCGACCTGGACAAGAAGGCGTTCAAGGGCACGGTGAAGACGGTTCCGAACCGTGAAGACCTGACGATGCCCATCCAGGAGCAGCTCATCGTCGAGTTGTACTCGAAGTAGTCTGGGTGTCGGGCCCGCTTCAACGGGCCCCTCCCGCAGTGGACGCCCTGGCCGACGAGGCCGGGGCGTTGTTGCTTTGGATCGTCCGGAATGCGCGCGTCCTGCGCGCGCCGGGTGAAGGTGTTACGCAGTCCCCGCGTGCCCGTCCTCCCGTCACTCCGGCGGGGATGTTGGTGATGGCGCACGACCCGAGGAGCAGTCCCCATGGCCGATACGTTTGTCGCGAAGAACTGGCGTGACCTCATCAAGCCGCGCCGCATGGAAGTGGACCAGGACTCGCTGAGCCCCACGTATGGGAAGTTCGTGGCGGAGCCGCTGGAGCGTGGCTTCGGAACGACGCTGGGCAACTCGCTGCGGCGGGTGCTGCTGTCGTCGCTGCAGGGCGCGGCCATCACGTCCGTGAAGATTGAAGGCGTGGACCATGAGTTCACGACCATCCCCGAGGTGGCCGAGGACGTCACCGACGTCGTGTTGAACCTGAAGGAGGTCCTCCTCCGGATGCACACGAACGAGTCGAAGACGCTGCGCATCGAGGTGGAAGGGCCCAAGGAAGTGAAGGCGGGCGACCTCATCGCGGACCAGGACGTGGAGATCCTCAACCCGGGTCACCACATCTGCACCGTGTCCGAGGGTGGCAAGGTGCGCATGGAGCTGACGTGCCGCCGGGGCCGTGGCTACGTCGCCGCGTCCACCAACAAGGTGGCGGGCGCGCCCATCGGGACCATCCCCATCGACTCGCTGTTCTCGCCCATCCGCAAGGTGAACTACCAGGTCACCAACGCGCGCGTCGGTCAGGTCACGGACTTCGACAAGCTGTCGCTCGAGGTGTGGACGGACGGCTCCGTGGTGCCGCAGGACGCGGTGGCCTACGCGGCGAAGATCATCAAGGAGCAGCTCACGGTGTTCGTGAACTTCGACGAGACCGAGGAGCCGGTTGTCGCCGAGGCGCCCAAGGAAGAGGCGAAGCTCAACGAGAACCTGTTCCGCTCGGTGGACGAGCTGGAGCTGTCGGTGCGTTCTGCCAACTGCCTGCAGCAGGCGAACATCAAGTCCATCGGTGACCTGGTCCAGCGCACCGAGGCGGAGATGCTCAAGACGAAGAACTTCGGCCGCAAGTCCTTGAAGGAGATCAAGGAGATCCTCGCGGAGATGGGTCTTTCGCTGGGCATGAAGCTGGAGAACTGGCCGCCGAAGAACGCGCCGGCTCCCGCGGCGCCCAAGGCCTAGGCTTCGTCGTTTCCCGTCGTCGCAGCACCTGTCCCGCATCCCACCGACACGGCTTCACGGTGGCGCGGGGCAGGGGGCCCTGGTACACAGGGCCCGATTCAACGGACGTCCCTGGTGTCGGGGCCGTCCTTCCCACCCGGTACCTGATACGGCCGGAGTGGTGGGGTTCTCCAGAAGAGGCCCCGGAGCACGCGCATGCGCCACAAGGTCGGACAAAGGAAGCTGCACCGCACCACGAGCCACCGGCTCGCGATGCTCAACAACATGGTCACGTCGCTGCTGGAGCACGGTGCCATCCGCACCACCGTTCCCAAGGCGAAGGAAGTCCGGCCGCTGGCGGAGCGCATCATCACGCTCGCCAAGCGTGGCGGTCTGTCCAACGTGCGCCTCGCTGCGCGCACCGTGAAGGACCGCGTGGTCCTCCAGAAGGTGTTCGGCGAGTACAAGGAGCGTTACGCCTCCCGTCCGGGTGGCTACACCCGCATCATCCGCCTGGGCTTCCGCCGGGGCGATGCTGCGGAGATGGCCCTCATCGAGCTGGTGGACCGGCCCGCGAAGGCCCCGGCCGCCGCCGAGACCGAAGCTCCCGCCGAGACGAAGTCCGAGGGCTAGCGCCCCGTCCCGTGTCCGGGTCTCTCCTGAGAGGGAGGCCCGGCCGGGCTTGAGACAGCACAAAGGGCGCCTTCCCGGCTTGGGAGGGCGCCCTTCGTGTTTCCAGGCGGGAAGGCGGGGCCGGCTACTTCTTCGGCGCGCGCAGGCGCTCCCATTCAATCTTCAGGTCCTCGGTGAGGTCGGCGTTGTCGTCCGCGCTCCGCATCTTCAAGGACTGGAAGCGCAGGTCCGCCGGCGCGGTGGTGCCGCCCGCGCCCAGGAGCTGGCGCGGCGTGATGGTGACGAACGCCCCGGGCTGCACCTCCGCCACCGCTGCCCGGTACTGCTCGTTCACGGTGATGGTGACCTCGCGCCAGACGTCCTTGCTCTCGTTCCAGATGGTGACGGAGGGCCGGTCCAGCTTGTCGCTGAGCACCAGGCGCGCGTCCATGTCGCCCGTCTCCACGGAGCGGCCCGGACAGGCGATGGCGAAGCTGGCCACGGACAGCATCACCCAGCCGGCGACGATGCCGGCCTTGTACTTGAAGAAGCGGTCGCTCGCGCGGAAGTCCGCCAGCTGCTCCTTGAAGATGGAGAAGCCGTTGAGGACGACGTTGGAGGCCTCGGAGGCGACGCGCTTGCCCAGCGGGCCTTCCGCCTTCTGCTTCTCCAGGGGCTCCACGCGCGCGGCGCTCATCGGGAGCTGGAGTGTAGAGGCCCGGATGCGGTGGTGGCTACTGGCCCTTGAGCAGCTGCAGGGCCCGGCTGGCCACCGCGTTGTCGGGCTGGGTCTCCAGCACCTTCCCCAACCAGCGCTCCGCCTCGGCCGTGGCCTTCTGGCGCTCCTGGGGGCCGCGCGCCTTCTGCGCCTCGTCGGTGTAGAGCAGACCCAGGCGCAGGGCGAACTCGGTGTTCTCCGGGTCCTTCTCCGCCACGTACTTCAGCTCCCGCTGGGCGGCCGGGTAGTCCCCGTCCAACTGGTACACGAGCGCCAGCTTGCCGCGCGCGGGCACCGTGTCCGGCGCCAGGGTCACCGCGACCTGGAGCGCGTTCTTCGCCGCGGGCAGGTCGCGCGCTTCCAGGTTCAGGTCGCCCAGGCGGAACCACGCGAGCTCCAGCAGGGGGTTGAGCGCCACGGCCTTCTCGAAGGCGGCACGGGCCGCGTCCGGACGCTGGCGCGACAGGTACAGCTCCCCCAGGTAGAGCTGGTTCTTGCCGTCCCGGGGGGCGCGCTCGATGGCCTGCTTGAACTCGTCCACGGCGCGGCCGGCGTCGTCCAGGCGCTGGTAGGCCAGCCCCAGGAGGGCGTGCACCACGGCCAGGTCCGGGTAGTCGTGGAGGATCTCCTCGAAGGCGATGACGGCGTGCTGGGGCGCATCCAGTTCGTGCAGGAACCGCATGCCCTCCTCGAGCTTCGCCTCCGCGGCCTTGGGGAAGCCCTGGAAGGGGTCCGCCAGCTGGTTCATCAGGGCCCGGGCGGTGGCGACCTCCCCCGGCGACGGGTTGCCGCGCACGACGGTGCCCAGGGCCTCCACGGCGCCCGCGGTGTCGCCGGTGCGGGCCAGGGCCTTGGCCAGGGGCAGCTTCCAGCCCGCGCGCTCCGGGGCCAGCTCCACGGCCTTGCGCAGGGGGCCCAGCGCCGCGACGTACTGCTCCGACTCCAGCCTCGCGACGCCCAGGCGGTAGTGGAACTCCGCGGTGGTGGGGGACAGGGTGATCGCGCGCTCGAAGGCAGCCACCGTGGGCTGGCCCGCGTCCTTCGCCCGCGAGAAGAGCGTCAGCCCCAGCATGTACTGGTCCGTCGCGCGCTCGTTCCGGCCGATGGCCTGGCGCAGCTCCTCCGCCCATGCGTCCGCGTGGCCCGCCTTCACCTGGGCCTCCGTGAGGGCTCTTGCCACGTCCACGTCGTCCGGCGTGCGCGCGTGCAGCTCGCGCAGGAGCGGGAGGGCCTTTTCCGGCTGGTTCTCATCCAGGTACGCGCGCGCCTGGGCCTGGGGCGCCAGGGCGGTCCCGGTGGCCTTGCCGTGGCCGCAGCCGGTGGCGAGCAGGCCCAGTCCCAGCAGGGCGACGCGGGTGCAGCGGAGCGAGCGGGGACGGTTCAGGGGCTTCAGGTGCACGGAGGGCTCGCTCAGGAGGCTTTGGAGGTGGGGGCGGAGGCTCGCTGCTGCGCGATGCCTTCCTTGCCCTGCAGGGCGATGGCGGCCTCGGTGTCGCCGCCCTTGCCTCCCAGGGAGAGGTTGTCGGCGATGATCTGCTCGCGCACGGCGCGGGCCAGGCCCTCGCGGTCGTTCTCCGCGAACCCCGTCGTGTCGATGGGGCGGCCAATCTTCACGCGCACCGGGCCCGGTGTGATGTTCCACGAGTTCTTGGGCATCAGCGAGGCGCTGCCCTCGATGGTGACAGGGCAGATGGGCACGCGGGCCTTGAGGGCGAGCGCGAACGGCCCCTTCTTGAAGGGCAGCACGGTGCCGTCATGGGAGCGGGTGCCCTCCGGGTACAGGAAGATGCTGGTGCCCTCGCGGACCTTCCGGGCGGCGCGCTCCAGCGATTCGATGGCGGAGGAGCGGTCCCCCCGGTTGATGAAGATGTGGCCCGCCAGCCAGAGGTACCAGCCGATGAAGGGCACGAGGCGCAGCTGGCTCTTGGCCACATAGCGGAAGTCCACCGGCACGGAGATGAAGTGGGCCGGGATGTCGAGCGTGGACTGGTGGTTGCCCACGTAGATGGTGGGTCGCTTCGGGTCCACGTTCTCCGCGCCGATGACTTCCAGGCGCGCCCCCCCGGCCCAGAGCAGCACGGGAGACCAGAGCCGCCGGGCGACCCAGACCGAGCGCGACGGGTTGAGCGTCAGGATCATGGCCGTGATGGAGACGAAGAACATGATCGCCGTCCAGACCGCCGCCACCAACATGCACCACAGCTTGCGCAACATGCGTCGGGTTTCCTCCTACCGGTCGCCTCGTGAGACGGACGGGCCCTGGGAGTACCGCTCACCGGACGGGCGACCGGGCGACGCGTGACTTGACGCGCCGCTGGCACCTGGACGTGCGGGGTGGGACGGGGGCATGCAGTTTATCTACCATGGCTTCCCCCACCATTGTTTCTGGTGTGTGTCGCTCGGCGGGGTTACAAGCAAGGGTGGCGTGGCCAGGAAAAAGTTCATCGCCATCGCGGGCAACATCGGGGCCGGAAAGACGGAGCTCACGTCCTTCCTGTGCCGGAAGTACGGCCTCACGCCGTCCTTCGAGCCCAATGACCAGAACCCCTATCTCGCTGATTTCTACAAGGACATGAAGACGTGGGCGTTCCGCTCGCAGCTCTTCTTCCTGACGCACAAGTTCCGCCTGCACCAGGAGTTGGAGCGCACGCCGGGCACCGTGCTGCAGGACCGGACGCTGTACGAGGACGCCGAAATCTTCGCCAAGAACCTCCACCGGCAGCGGCTCATCGACAAGCGCGACTGGGGCACGTACTGGGAGCTGTACCAGACCATTTCCACGTCGCTCACGCCGCCGGACCTGATGATCTACCTGCGCTGCCCGGTGGCCACGTTGCGTGAGCGCATCCGCCTGCGCGGCCGCGCCATGGAGAAGGACATCCCGACCGCGTACCTCAAGCGCCTCAACGCCCTCTACGAGGAGTGGTTCGAGGGCTACTCGCTGTCACCGGTGCTGGTGCTGGGGACGGACAAGCTGGACTACCTCACCGACCTGGTGGACCGCGTGGACCTCTTCCGACAGATCGAGAAGCACCTGTGAAGGAGGTCTACGTCCTGGCCACCGAGCAGACGGGGCCGCCCCCGCTGGAGGCGCTGCGCGCGGCGTTCGCCACCGACGAGGTGGAGTTCGTGCCGCATGACGACGCGCAGGGCTTCACCGTGCGCGCGGATGGCTCCGAGGTGCGGGTGGTGCTCAAGCCAGAGAGCGAGGGCCGCCCGCGCGTCAACCCGGAGCTGTTCAGCGGCAGCCCGGAGGCCTTCGCCCGCGTGGAGAAGGCCCAGTCCTGCTACGCGTTCCTCCTGGAGCCCGGGGGCGCGCAGCCCACGCTGCCCGTCTTCGAGGCGCTGTGGACCGTGCGCACGCTGATGGAGCTGGTGCCCGGGGTGCTGGTGGACGTGACGGCGTTCAAGCTGCACGAGCCCGAGGACGTGGTGGAGATCACCGAGCTGGACTTCGACATCCGGGACCACGTGCACCTGCACGCCATCGAGCTGGCGGAAGGGGACACGCCCTTGTGGGTGCACTCGCACGGGATGGAGAAGTTCGGCGCGCGCGACGTGGAGATCTTCCACCTGGGCGAGGGCGACCTGCTGGCCGCGGAGAGCTTCCTCCATGAGCTGTGCACGGACCTGGCGTTCGCGCAGGGGCCGGCGCTGCGCCAGGAGGTGGCCACCAGCGAGGGCCAGAGCTTCACGATGGTGCCGTCGGAGGAGGCCCGCGCCAACCTGCTGGGCGTGTCGCTGGATGCCTTCGACGGCCATGAGGGGCTGTTCCTCACGGTGGTGTCGCCGCTGGGCCGGCACAACACGACGGAGCTGCTGGCGACCTACCGCGAGCGCTTCGCCAAGGAGCCGGAGGAGCAGACCGCGGCCATGCACGAGGAGGCGCAGGCGCTGTTGCCCGCGTTCCTGGCGCGCTTCCAGCGCAAGGGGTTGATGGAGCCCCTGACGTTCCTGGTGCGCGCCCCCTTCGAGACGCACCCGGAGGGCGAGGCGGTGGTGGAGAACCTGTGGCTGGAGGCGGTGACCCGGGACGAGGGCTCCGTGGTGGGCCGGCTGGTGGATGGCGCGGTGCACACCACCGAGTGGCGCAAGGGTGCCCACGTGGAGGTGGAGGAGAAGCAGATCAACGCCCTGGCCATCGCGCGTGAAGGCCGCCCGCTCAATGAGTCCGAGCTGCGGGCCCTGCTGACCGCCGAACGTCCCATGTAGGGCCGGTGCTTGCTGGCGCCCCTCGGGGCGCTGCTAGGCTTGCCCCATCGCATGCCGGCACTCCTGCTGCTCACGGGCCCGTTCGCGGGGCGCCGGTACGACGTCGTCTCCCAACTGACCCTCGGGCGCAGTCCGTCGTGCGACATCCCGCTCGATGACGACCAGGTGTCGCGCCGCCACGCGCAGCTCTTCCTGGACACCGTCGCGGGACAGGTGCGGCTGCGCGACCTGGGGTCCACCAACGGCACGCTCCTCAACGGGCAGCGGCTGGCGCTCCAGGAAGAGGCGGTGCTGCGGCCGGGCGACCGGATGCGCGTGGGCGCCACCATCGCGGTGTTCGAGCCGCCGCCGGTGTCCATCGTCGATGAGCCTTCCGGCGTGTCGGCCTCGGAGCCGGGACATGTCCCCATCGAGGAGGTGCTGCCCCACGTGGGCGCGGCCGCGGCGATGTACTCGGCGGGCACGGCGCTGCTGGGAGCCACCAGCGAGGCGATGGTGCTGCGGCGGCTGGCGGAGGAGACGGCGCACGCGCTCAACGCGGACCGCGCCGCGGCGCTGCTGAGCGGGCCGGAGGGGCTGCGCACCGCGGCGGTGTCCGGCGCCGCGTCCGTGGAGGTGCCTCGCGCGCTGGTCCAGGCCGCGCTGGAGCGCAAGGAGCTGGGACGCACGGACACGGCGCTGTGCTCTCCGCTGGTGGCTTCGGGAGGCCTGCCCTTCGGCGTGCTGTACGTGGAGCGCGAGGAATCGCCGTTCACGGAGGGCGAGGGGCAACTGCTCGCGTCGCTCGGCCGGCTGGGGGGCGAGGCGTACACGGCGGTGCGCTCCCGTGGCGAGGCGGAGGTGACCGACGTGCCCTGGGTAACGCCGCTGGGGACCTCGCGGGGGTTTCGTGGGCTGCTGGAGGAGGCGCGGCGGGCCGCGGGCAGTGCCGCGCCCGTGGTGTTGCATGGCGAGCCGGGGACGGGGAAGGCGCTGCTGGCGCGCTTCCTTCATGGACGTTCGCCGCGCGCGCTGGGGCCCTGGGTGACGGTGGAGTGCCGACAGACGCTGGAGGCGGTGGAGGTGGCGCTCTTCGGCCGTGCCGGGTCGGCGGGACAGCCTCCGGTGACATCCGCGGTGCTGCGCGCGGATGCCGGAACGTTGCTGCTGCGCCACGTGGAGGCCCTGCCTCGCGCGGCGGCGGAGCGACTGGCGCGGATGCTCGCCCGGCGCGCGGCCCCGGCCCGGCAGGGCGGTGAGGAGCCCGTGGACGTGCGGGTCGTGGCCACCTGTGCCGCTCCCGTGTCCCGACTGGCCGCGCGCAATGAGTTCGATGCGGCGCTGGCCCGGGGGCTCACGGGCTTCGAACTGGAGGTGCCGCCCTTGCGCGAGCGTCGCGGGGATGTGCCGGTGTTGCTCGAGTCCTTCGCGCTGCGCGCGGCACGACAGAGCGGGCGGGAAGCGCCGGTGCTGGGCCCGGAGGCGCGACGCCTGCTGGCGGACTATCCGTGGCCCCAGAACGTGCGCGAGCTGGAGCTGGTGGCGGAGCGGCTGGGGCGCGTGTACGCGGCGGGGCAGGTGGGCATCGCGCAGCTTCCTCCCGAGGTCCGTGAGGGCATGGTGGGGCACTCCGCTCGCACGTTGCCGGAACAGGTGGCCCGGCTGGAGCGCGACCTCATCGCGGAGGCGCTGCGCGAGTCGGGCGGCAAGAAGGTCCGTGCGGCGGAGTTGCTGGGCATCAGCCGGCCCACGCTCGACCGGAAGATGCTCGAGTACGAGCTGACGCTGGAGCGCGGGCCACGCGGTTAGGGCCTTGGTGGGACTCAGGCCTTCGTCGTCGCCGTGTCCTTGCGACGGCTGATCAGCACGCCCGTGAGGATGAGCGCGGCTCCGAGCGTCTGGATCAGGGTGGGGCGCTCGCCTCGCAGCGCCCAGGCAGTGAGGGCCGCGACCACGGGGATGCCGGTGCCGTAGAGCGTCGTGCGGTTGGTGCCCACCTGCTGCACGCTGCGGAACCAGACGAAGTACGCGAGCACCAGGGGCACCAGCGCCGAATACACGAGCGCCATCCAGCCGGCGGCGCTCACGCGCGAGGTGTCCATCGCGATGACCTGCGACGCACCGGCCAGCACCACGCCCGGGGCTCCGGTGAGCATGGTGATGGCCGTGATGCGCAGCGCGGACACGTCCGCTCCCACCGTGCGCGTCCCCACCGTGTAGATGGACCAGCACAGGGAGGCGCCGATGATCAGGGCATCCCCCTGCCACGTCGCCGCGCCCAGGTTCGGCCCCCTCGCGCCCACCACCAGCAACATGCCCACCACCGCCAATGAGAGGCCGGCGATGACCGGGCGGCGGAGCCGTTCGATGCCGAGCGCCGCGCCGAGCGCCGCTGTCACCACCGGACTCACCGCTGTGAGCATTCCGCTGTTGGCCGCCGTCGTGCGCGCGAGGCCCTCGATGAAGCACAGCTGGTACAGCGTGTTGCCCACGAGCCCCAGTCCGGTGAGCCGCAGGAACACCTTCCATGGCATCGGCTTCCAGCCCTCCACCGCCCCCAGCACGAGCCCCATCGCGAGCGCCGCGAGCCCGAAGCGCAACGCCATGAAGGCCCTGGGCGGCATGCCCTCCAGTGCGTCCTTCACCAGGGTGTAGTTGGTGCCCCAGACGACCACCACGGCGAGCATCGCCAGGTCGGATGCGGACAGGAGGCGGGCAGGCGCGGCGACGGCGGGCGACGAGGTACTCACGGCGGCGGGGCATAGGGCGGCGCGGCGACGGATGCAACGTCGGGGATGCACAGGCAGGGAAGCAACCCGGACGTTTCCCCATGCCCGTGCTTGTCCGGCCGCCCCTCCCGTGTCGTAAATGCCCGCCCATGGACTTCCGCTATTCGGACGAGGTGCGACGCGCGAAGGACTCCGGGCAGCCGCTGGTGGCGCTGGAGACGAGCGTCGTCGCACAGGGCCTGCCGTACCCCGACAATCTCGGAGCCGCTCGCGCGTGCGAGGAGGCCGTGCGCCGCGCCGGCGCCGTGCCCGCGCCCATCGCCGTGGTGGATGGCGAGGTGTGGGTCGGCCTGGAGGACGCCGCGATGCGACGGCTGGCCGAGGGCAGGGAGAAGCTGCTCAAGCTGGGCTCGCGCGACCTGGCCGTGGCCGTGGCCACCCGCGCGAGCGGTGGCACCACCGTGAGCGCCACGTGCGAACTTGCCGCGGCGGCGGGCATCCGCGTCTTCTCCACCGGCGGCATCGGGGGCGTGCACCGGGGCGCCGCGGAACACTGGGACATCTCCCAGGACATCGCCGCGCTGTCGCGCTACCCGGTCGCCGTGGTGTGCGCGGGCGCCAAGTCCGTGTTGGATCTGCCCAAGACGATGGAGCTGCTGGAGACGGCGGGCGTGCCCGTCATCGGCGTGGGCACGCACGAGCTGCCGTCCTTCTACAGCCGCGAGTCCGGCCTCTCACTGGAGCACCGCGCGGATGATCCGGATGCGGCCGCGCGCATCGCCCACGCCCGCTTCGAACTGCTGGGGCAGGGCGGCGTGCTCTACACCGTGCCCCCTCCGGAAGAGGCCGCGCTGCCGCGCAATGAAGTGGAGCTGCACATCGCGTCGGCGCTGGCGGACGCGGAGCGGCAGGGCGTCCGGGGGAAGGCCGTGACGCCGTTCCTCCTGGGCGAGATGGCGAAGCGCACCGGCGGCAAGAGCCTCAAGACGAACCTGGCGCTGCTGGTGAACAACGCGCGCTTCGCGGGAGCGCTGGCCGTGGCCTACGCGCGCCTCGCGAAGCGCTGAGTCCCGACGGGCCGTCAGGGTGCGCGGTGCTGGAACCAGGACACCAGGTCCTCCAGCGCCGCGCGGTCCACGTCGTCGAAGGTGTTCTTGTGCTCGGAGTCGATGTCGAGCACCGCGAGCAGCTCGCGGTTGCGGCCGTACACCGGCACGACGATCTCCGACGCGGACCTTCCGTCGCAGGTGATGTGGCCCGGGAAGGCGTGCACGTCCGCCACCACCACCGTCTCGCCCTTCGCGGCGGAAGTGCCGCACACGCCCTTGCCGAAGGTGATCTCCAGGCACCCGAGCGTCCCCTGGTAGGGGCCCACGCGCAGCAGCTTCCCGGGCGTCACCACCCGGTAGAAGCCCGTCCACAGGTGGCCGAAGGCGTTGTGCAGCAGGCAGCTCATCGTCGCCATCGCGCAGATGTCGTCGTCAATGCCCTCGAGGATGGCGAGGGCGTGGGACTTCAGCTCGGCATACGCCTCGGCCTTCGGCTGACCGCGCAGATCCAGGGTGACTTCCGCCATGATGGGCCTCGAAAAGGGGGTTGCCGCCCCTTCTAACAACCCTGGTGCCCGCTGGCACAGGAGGCCTTGTGGAACCGCTTGCCGAACAGCTCGTCCTGGATTCGCGAACCCGCCTGCTCGTGCTCACCGGTGCCGGAGTGTCGGCGGAGAGCGGGGTGCCCACCTTCCGGGGCATGAACGGGCTGTGGGAGAACCACCCCGTGGAGGCCGTGGCGTCCCCCGAGGGCTTCCAGGCGGACCCCGCGCTCGTGTGGCGCTTCTATTCGCAACGCCGGGCGGGCGCGGCCGACGTGAAGCCCAACCCCGGCCATGACGCGCTGGTGCGCTGGGAGGCCCACCTGGGCGACCGCTTCCTCCTGACCACCCAGAACGTGGACGGCCTGCACGCCCGCGCCGGCAGCCAGCGGGTGGTGGACATGCACGGCAACCTCTTCCGCACGAAGTGCGCGGACTGCCAGCGAGAGCCCTTCGCCGACACCTCCGTGCACCCGTCCGGCACGGTGCCGAAGTGCGACAGCTGCGGCGGCCGGCTGCGTCCCGACATCGTCTGGTTCGGGGAGATGCTGGCCCCTTCGGACCTGGAGCGCATCGGCGAGTTCATCTCCCGCAAGGACGGCACGCGGCTGGTGTTCCTGGCCGCGGGCACGTCCGGCGCGGTGTGGCCGGCGGCAGGCATCGTGGACGAGGTGCGCGCCGTGCGCGGGGAGACGTGGCTCGTCAACTACGAGTCCGCCGCGAACACGGAGCGCTTCCACCACTTCGTCCAGGGCCTGAGCGGGCAGGTCCTGCCCACGCTGGCGAAACTCGCCTGACGAGACAGCAGGGGGCCGGCGTGGGCCGATAGGGATTCGCGCATGTGACGGCTGTCAGCCATTCCCCGGCCGTCGCGTCCGGGGGCGGGTGTGTGCGCGGCCCATCGGGGCGTGCGCGGCATTGCTTCCCCGGGGGCTCCGGCGTTCCATCCGGGCCCCCTCCGCTCACGGAGCCTCGCCATGTCCCAGGACCGCTTCACGACCAGCCGCGAGGTGTATCACCGCATCCGGTGGGATCCCCGGCTCGACGCCCGCGAGTTCATCGTCGGCTACGACGCGCACCGCGAGGCGGGGGCATTGGAAGAGATGCCCTTCGAGGCCTTCGTGCCCGACGGTGAGATTCCGTGGCACCGCGTCTGGTACTTCAAGCGCGGCCCCCAGGTGGTGTGGGACCGCAAGGAGCGCCTCGACCTCCTGAGCCACACCGGTTCCTCCGAGGACCCCACGCCGCCCCGGCCCGTCGCGGTTCCCGGCTTCACGCCGCTGCCCGCGTACCGGTACGACGCGCGCTCGGGCTCCTGGACGGAGGCTCCCCGCGACACGGGCCACGCGCTCCCCACGCCGGCGCTGCTCACGGTCGCCACCTTCAACGTCCTCTTCGACCTGTACGACGCGGAGCTGCTGGCCACCGAGCGCAGGACCCCGGCGGCGCTCGCCCTGCTGCGCGAAACGGACGCGGACCTCATCGCCCTCCAGGAAGTCACCGCGCCCTTCCTCCGGGCCCTGCTCGCCGAGCCCTGGGTCCGCGAGCGCTACGGGTTGTCGGACGGTCCCGGCGCGAACACCGTGGAGACCTATGGCCAGGTGCTCCTGTCGCGCGTCCCGCTCGCCTCCGTGTGGCAGCGCGTCTTCTCCCGGGACAAGCGCATCATCGCCGCCGAGCTGCGGCTTTCCGGTGGAGCGCTGTGGGTGGCCACGCCGCACCTGACGAGCAACCGCGACCCGGCCGGTGCCTCCGCTCGCGCCGCGCAGGTCCAGGCCCTCATCGAATGGGCCCGCGCGCTCGGTGCCACGAGCGATACCGAGCCCCCGGACCTGGTGCTGGCCGGTGACTTCAACTTCGGCGACGGCGAGCCCGAAGCGGACGTCTTCGCCCGCGCGGGCTTCGTGGATGCGTGGACCGCGCTGAGACCTTCGGAAGCGGGGGAGACGTTCAACCCCCGGCTGAACACGCTGGCGGCGCTCACCACCGTCTCGGGGCGGCTGCGGCGGTTGGATCGGGTGCTGGTCGCGTCTTCCTCCGGACGGCTTGCTCCCCGGAGCATCGGCCTCTTCGCGGAGGCCCCGCTGGAGGGGCCGCCCGCTCCCACGGGACAGGCCCTCTTCGCCTCGGATCACTTCGGCCTGTGCTGCACCCTGCGCCGCGAAGTGGAGGTGTCCTCGGTTGCGTCCGCGTCGCCGGCCTCGGTGGCGTTGGTCCACCACACGGCCCTGGTGCTCATCCCTCCCGAGAGCGCCTGGGCCCCCATCCAGGCCCTGCGCAAGAAGCACGACGCGAAGTTCCAACGGTGGATGCCTCACATCACGCTGCTGTATCCCTTCGTCCCGGAAGAGGACTTCGAGACGGTGGAGGCGCTCCTCGTGGATGCCCTCCAGGGGGTTGAACCCTTCGACGTGACGCTCTCCGCGTTCGGTCTCTTCGAACACCGCGCCAACGCGACGGCGTGGCTCCGCCCCGACGAGCAACCCCAGGGCGCGCTGGCGGCCCTGCACGCGAAGCTCGTGGCGGCCCTGCCTGAATGCGCCGCGTCCGCCCACGGTGGCTTCACGCCGCACCTGTCCGTGGGCCAGCTCGCGCTTTCGGCGAACGGGGACCACGCCCGTGCGCTCTCCGTGTGGCAGCGGAGCTGGCGACCGCTGAAGTTCGCGGTGGGCGAGCTCTGTCTCATCCGGAGGAAGGGCGACGCGCCGTTCGAGGTCGTCCGCCGCATTCCCCTTCCGGGCTCCGCACCACGCGCGCGGCAGGCGGCCCCGGAGCAGGAGGACCTCCCGCTGCGGGCGGCCCTGGCGTCCCTTGGCGCTGGCGAGTCACCGGAGGGGCACGCCGCCAGGAGCACGGCGGTGGAGCAGCTGCGCACGCACTGCGAGCGGGTGGGCACCTCGCTGCATCCCTATGGCTCGTACCTGCTGGGCACGGATGGCGTGGGCAGCGACGTGGACGCGGTCGCCATCGGCCCGGCGGAGCTGTCCCGTGAGGACTTCGCCCAGGCGCTCCTCCAGGAACTGGCCGCGTCCTCCTCCGGCTCCGCCCGCTACGTGGCGGACGCGGCCATCCCCCTCGTGAAGCTGTCCCTGGGGGGCGTGAGCTTCGATCTGGCCTATGCGAGCCGTCCGGAGGGCGTGCCTCCCGAAGAGCCCCTGACGCTGCTCGAACGGCACGGCGCCCGGTTGGACCCCGCGGGCCTCCGCTCCATCCTGGGATTGGCGGACACGCTGGGGCTGCTGGAGGCCATCGCGCGGGACGGCGGACGCACCGAGCGGTTCCACGCGCTGATGCGCGCGGTCAAGGCCTGGGCCCGGGCTCGGGGCATCTACTCCCATGCGCTGGGCTATCTCGGTGGGCTGTCGTGGACGCTGCTCGCGGCCTGGGCTTCTACCCGCGCAGCCCCCGACGTCGTGACGTCCGATGCGTCGCTGCTCGCGCACTTCTTCGGGACGTTCTCCTCCTGGCCGTGGCCCCAGCCGGTGACGCTCACGCCCGAGACGGCTCGCTACCGTCCCGAAGGCAAGCGCGACCTGCTGCCCGTCATCGCTCCCGCGCTCCCGGCGCGAAACACCGCGCGCAACGTGTCGCGCTCCACGTTCCGCGTCCTGCAAGAGGAGCTGCTCCGTGCCCGCGACCTGGTGGCCAGCGCCCGCGCCTCGCGCACGCCCGAAGCCTGGGCGGCGCTCTTCCAGCCCGTGGATGCGAAGGAGGATCTGCCGACCTGTCTGCGATTGTCCGCCGAGGGCCCCAATGCCGAAGCCCGGCAGGTCGTCGAGGGTTGGCTCCTGGGACACCTGACAGCGCTGGTGTATCGGTTGGAAGGGGACCGGCGCCTCTCCGTGCGACCGCTGCAGGCACCGGACGCCGGAGGAACCCTGCTCATCGGGCTGGCGGTGCGTGAGGCCCGGGACGCAGCCGCCTTGTCCTGGCAGCCCCACGGCCCGCTGTTCGAGGCCGTGGAGGCGTTTCGTCTGTCCTTCCGCGAATGGGCGCACCGCCCCGAAGGAACAGCGCTTCGCGTCGAATGGGTGCGTGGGAATGACCGGGGGACTTCCGACGCACCTGCTTCGTAAGGCATTGCCTTGAGAGGGATTGGCGCTACTTCGCGCCCCCGAGCCACGAGCCCCAGCGCACGATTCGCGTGCCGCCTTCGGGCTCGCGCTTGCCACCGGCGACCACGCGCTCGGTGTTGCTGGCGAGCGGCTGGAAGCGCGCTTCATGGGGCAGGCCCGCGAGCCCCGGAGCCCACGGCTCGGCCGCGGTGGTCTGCGAGAAGACGCGCTGGACGCCTTCGACGTTCTCCGTGCTCTGCTCGATGAGGGCGGGCACGGAGTGGCCCTCCGCGGTGAAGGTGCCACGGGTGGTGGACGCGCCGGCGGGAGGCGCATCCGTCGGGGCCAGGGCCTCCCAGGGCAGGCTCAGCAGCACCTCCTCCAGGGGCTCCGGCTCGGCCTGGGAGAAGTCGGAGCAGGGGGCGGCCTGGGGCGCTTCGATGGGGCCCTCGGTGCGCAGCAGGTAGCCGCGCTCGGCGGTGAAGCACACGCGCTGCACGCTGGGGGCGGGGCCCACGTCCACGTGCCGGTCGAAGTACGCGCCCGGGCCCAGGGGCCGCTCCAGCGCGGGCACGGGGGCGCTGGCGTCGTCCGAACCCTCGCGGAACTCGCGCAGCGTCAGCTTGACGCCGCCCGGGGTGTGGAAGCCCGCGGACTCGGTGCTCCCTTCGAGCAGGCCGTGGGTGAGGTAGAGCGGGCCCGGCGCGTTGGCGTACACGCGCGTGCGCAGGGGACCGTCCACGGGGCGCTGGTCGCTGACGTAGCGCACGGCCTCCCAGTCACGGCCCGCGCTGGAGGCACGCTCGGCGGTGGCCTCGCCCCCGTGGGGCACGTCCAGCGGGCGCGTCGCGTCCGCGCGCACGGGGAGGAGCAGGTCCTGCGCCAGCTTCGGCTGGACCAGGGGCTTGCCGGCCGCGTCGGTGAAGGCCAGGCGCACCCAGACCCAGGGCTGCTGCACGGCCACCACCTCCAACGTCAGCTGGCCCGCCAGGGTGCGCGCGGTGCCGCTGCCTTCACGGCGCTCGGGGCCCTGGGTCGCGGAGAAGGTGTAGGAGACGCGGTCGCCCACGCGGGCGCGCTTCCAGGCCTCGGCGTCCTGCCCGGGCAAGGACTTCTGGACCTGGGTGTCGGAGGGGGTGGGGCCGCTGCTCGACTTCGTGCTCTCGCAGCCCGGGAGGAAGGACAGGGCCGCGCCCAACAGCGCGGCAAGGGGGACGGGGACGTGGCGCATTGGCATGAATGTGCGACGGGATACACCCGGAGTGGATTCACGCCCATCCTTTACCCAAACCCCTCACACCCGTTGTGTTCATGGGTGAGCGGGACCCCAGGGCAGGTGACTGATTCAAAGACACCACTGTCCTGAAAAAGGGGGGCCTGACCGTTGGAGGGAAAACCGTTGTCAGGGCGGTTGGTTAGGATTGCCGGCGTCACATTCCTTTACGCTAAGGTTCTGAGAACCTGGAGTGTCAGCGCTCCAGGCAATTCTGCCAATACGGGAGAGTCCCCTCTAGCGCGCCAGATGGCCCGGCAGTTGCTCAGGGGTTGGGCACGCCGGTCCGCGGCTGACGGGAAGGTCAGGCGGCGGCGGGCGTGTCCCCCCGAAACAGAGGAAGAGACAAATGTTCAAGAAAGCGGCAGTCCTCGTGGCGACCTGTGGCGCGTTCCTGTCCGGGTGCGGTAACGACGTGCAGCTTGAGAACCAGGAGATCATCTCCAACCTGGTCGAGGCCGGCTTCCCTGAGAACGACATCATGGTCGTCGACGACGCCGTGTACGTGGGCCGCGACGCCCACGTGACGCTCGAGGCGTCCCGCGAGATGCTCCAGCCCGGCAAGGAGAGCCTGGAGCAGTACCGCACCACGAACCTCGTCGCCTCCACCGTGACGAAGATCTGCATCAACCCCACCTCCGGCTTCAACAGCTACAGCCGCCTGAGCGCGGGACTCGACGCGGCCATCCAGAACTACAACCAGCGCGGCCTGAGCTTCACGATGGCGCGTGGTCCGACCACGGGCTGCAGCGCGAACATCACCGCGACCACCATGTCCGGCGCCGGCGGCTCGGCGGGCTTCCCCACGGGCGGCCGGCCCTACGGGACCATCAACATCGGCACCGGCCTGCAGAGCTACAGCGCGGACGTGAATGAGCACGTCATCACGCACGAGCTCGGCCACGCGATCGGCTTCCGTCACTCGGACTACTACAACCGCTCCATCAGCTGCGGCGGCGCGGCCTCCAACGAGGGCACCGCGGGCGTGGGCGCCATCCTCATCCCCGGCACGTCGAGCACGGCCACGGTCGGCGGCTCGATCATGAACTCCTGCTTCCGTTCGACCGAGACCGGCGAGTGGACCAGCTCTGACATCACGGCGCTGAACTACCTGTACTAAGCCCCATGGCATCAAGGCCCCACGGTCCATTTCTGAAGCTGTGGGGCCCCATCCTCGCGGGCACCTTCTTCCTGGGCGTTTCCGCCTGTGGAAAGTCGGTGCCCGACGAGGAGATCATTGAGGAGCCTGCTCCGGTCTGTGTGAAGACGAAGCCGCCGGAAGTGCGCCGCCTCACGCAGTGCGGCCCAACGGCGGATTTCACCCCCATCAACAGCTATCAGGGGGAGTTCGCGGACATCGTCCAGACCCGCGAGGACGCGGTCGTCCTGATCGACGGGCGCTGCACCGGAACGCTGATTGAAGCGAGCGCGGGACCGGTGGTGGTGACCGCGGGCCACTGTGTCGGGCTTGGGGACCGCTCGCTGCTCGTCTTCAACTTCGAGGACGCGTCCGACGGAGACCCCCTGGTGACCGAGGGCACCGTCATCGAGCAATCGTTCGCACCCGATTACGCGCTCATCCAGTTGGACGTGCTTCCCCCGGTGACGCCGGTCCTGCTGTCGACTGTCGCCACCGAGCGGTTGGCCATCATCCAGCACCCCCGGGGACGGCCCAAGGTCATCGCCGAAGGCAGGTTCCTGGATTCATGTGATCAGCTTGTCTATTACTCGGACCTGGATACGCTCGTAGGGAGTTCCGGCGCGGGCGTGCTCAACCGCCAGGGCCACCTGCTGGGCATCCACACCGACGGCGATTGCGACCAACGCGGCCGAGGCTCCAACCGGGGTTGGACCATGGATGCGATTGTCGAAGCCTCCCCGTACCTGCAAAGCGACGACATCGTCGAGCGCTGAGGCCCTGGGGCCTGGTCGGAGCCCTCTCATTCACGCCTCGGGTAATCCCGTCGTTGTCCAAGGCGAGCCGAAGAGCTTGAGGACAACGTGAGGGCGTGTCCGGAAGTAGCCCAGGCCCGAGCGCAGTGCCTGTTGCAACTCGGCCATCTCGTCGAAGAGAAGGTTGTGCGTGGCCCGTTGGCGCAGGGGCCGCCACAGCCTTTCGATGGGTTGGAGCTGAGGGCTGTAGGGAGGCAGCCGGTACAGGGAGAGGTGAGGGAAGCGGCGCAAGGCCCAGTCCACAGGGCGCCCTCGGTGCCAGGGCGCGTTGTCGATGATGAGGACGACTTCGCGCCATGCCGTGGCGGGATAGGCGCGGGCGACGTCGAGCAGGTGATGGGCGAAGGCCACCTGCATGCGCTTCGTCTTGGAGAGGCCATCCTTGCGACGCGCCCGGGTGCGGCTGCCGTAGAGCCTGCTCGTCACCGCCCCCGTCGTGAGGTCGGCGGAAGCGAAGGTGTGCACCACGTCCTTGCAGTCGCGAGTGCCGATGACAGGGCGGCGTCCCTTCACGCCCAGCGTCGCCGTCAGCGTCGGCACCATGGGAAATCTCGCTTCATCCTGGCTCAAGAGGGCGATGTCACCTGCTTGCGCCTGGCGTTTTTTTCACTCAACTCCTGCCGCGCCTGCTGCTGGCGTGAAGCGTCCGCTCGAAGGAAGCGATAGGTGGGACGGTACAGCCGCACACCATGGCGACGGCAGAAGTCTCCCATGGCCGTCTCCCGCGCCCGAATCCCTGTCTGGCGGTAGAGGAAGTCCGCCAGCGCCTCATGCGTCCAATTCGCCCGCTTGACGCCGCAGGCCCTTGGCCCTTGCTGGACCCAGCCCAGAATCGTGGGTGCCAGCCCCTCGGGAATCAACGGCGTGCGGCCCAGTGCCCACTGAATCCTCAACCCTCTCAAGCCGCTGGCCCGATAGCGGGCGAGGAAGCGCTGGATGTTGCGTGGCGTCGTCCCCAGGTCCTCGGCAATCTGCTGCTGGGAGCGCCCTCGGGACGTCATCAGCACCGCCTGGCACCTCTCACGCAGACGTCAGTCCTCCGTCGTGCGGAAGCAGGATTCCAGCTCGCTCCGCTGCTCCTCGCTCAGCGCCAGTCCGCTCATGCTCCTTCAACCCGGCAGACACGACGGATTCTTCCGGGCCGTGAATCAGGGGCGGCCGACCAAGGCCGGACACGGTGACCGCACGGGTCACCGTGCCCGGCAGATGGAGCTCCGGGCGGGGCTCAGTTGCTGAGGCCCTGTACCTGAACGGGAGTTAGCCGGAGAGTTTCCGTGCCATCTCCAAGGCGGCCAAAGGAATTCAGGCCCCAGGCCCACAGGCTTCCATCCTGTTTCACGGCGAGACCAAACGACTCGCCAGCAGCGATCCTCACCACCCCAGTCAGCCCATGAACCGGCACAGGTGTCGGACGGCGATAGTCTTGCAACCCATCTCCGAGTTGCCCGTAGTCGTTCCTTCCCCATGCCCACACCGTGCCATCCTGTTTGAGCACGACCGTGTGAGCGTCACCGGCCGCGACCGCGATCACGTTTGATACTCCAAGCACCTGCACTGGTGATGTTTCGATAATGTTTGTCGTCCCATCTCCCAGTTGACCATGTTGGTTTTCGCCCCATGTCCAGGCGGTTCCGTCTTGTTTCACAGCAGCAGAGTGAAAGAATCCGCTGGCAATGGCGATCACTCCTGTCAGGCCTTGAACCTGCTTCGGTGTATGGATGTTTGGGTGTGCGGAATTGAAGCCCCACTCCCATACGGTGCCGTCCTGCTTCAATGCAAGACTGTTCAGATAGCCCGCAGCGAGCGCAGAGACATTCATTAATCCTTGTGTTTGTGTCGGTGTGCGGTGGGTCTCTTCTGTCCCAGTGCCGAGCTGTCCATTGCTATTGTCGCCCCAGGCCCACACCGTGCCATCCTCTTTCAGAGCGAGTGTGTGGACAATGCCGCCTGCGGCGTCCACCAGTTGAGTCAGTCCTTGTACCCGGGCTGGCAGGCTTCGGTCGACAGTCGTCCCATCCCCCAGTTGGCCGAAACGATTGTAGCCCCAGGCCCATAGGGTTCCATCCTGCTTCAACGCAAGGGTGTGTGAATAGCCGGCGGCAATGGCCGCGACTCCCGAGAGTCCTTGTACCTGCACAGGCGCGAAGCGGTGCGTGGTCGTTCCGTCACCGAGCACACCATAGCCGTTGAAGCCCCAGGCCCATGCGGTGCCGTCCTGCTTCACGAACATGGATTGGAGCGCGCCAGATGCAAGGCGAATGTCGCGCACCGCCGGGCATGTCGTGCCACCTTTGAGGCTGAGAAAAGCCTGGGTGGAGAGACCCAGCGCATTGGTCACGGAAACGGAGACCGAAAGTGGCGTCGCCGCGGGGATGCACGCCGGTGCCGTCCACAGGACCTCGCTCGTCGTCGCCCCCTGGGTCGCCGTCCCGAGCGTGCCCACGTTCGTGGTCCATGCGTAGGACAGGGCGCTGTTCTGCGGGTCCTTTACCTTCACGCGGAAGATGACGGTATTTCCCTCCGTGGGCATGTTGCTGACGGATTGGAACGTCTCCACCACCTTCGGCGGGACGTGCGAGGAAGTCGTCGGCCCCACGCAGAGCCCCAACGTTCCCGTGGTCTTGCCTCCCTTGGCGTCCTCCACCGTGACCTTCAACGCGCACCGGCTGCACACGTCACCCGGAGGCGGCTGGACGGTCGGTGTGAAACTGGCGCTGGCCGACGTGGCATTGCTCCAGGTGCCCTGACAACTCGTGGTCCACTGGTAGCCCAGGCTGTCCCCGTCGTCGTCGGTCGCGGTGACCGTTGCCGTGGTGGCCTCTCCCACCGCCACCAGGGAAGGCGTCGCCGTCATCCGGGCCACCTGGGGCCAGGTATTCACCGTCACGTTGACCGCGGCGCTCCCTGTCCCACTGAGCACCGTCACCGTGACGTCGAGCGCCGCCGTGGCCCCGTTCGCATCCGTGACCGTCAACGTCAGCACCACCGGCCCCGGCACCGTGGGCGCCGTCCAGTTCGTGGAGAGCTTCGAGGCTGCGCTGAAGCTGCCGGCTCCCGCGGTCCAGGCGAACGTGAGCAGGTCGTCCGGATCGGGGTCCTCCGCCGTGGCCTGGAGCGACACCACGCCTCCGGGCGTCACGGCGCCGGGGCTCACCACCATCGAGGTGATGACGGGAGATGCATTTTCGAAGAAAGAAGCAGGCGTCAGCGGCCGCGCCAGCATCATCACCGCTGTCGTCTGTCCCGTGGAGATGCTGACCCCCTCGGCCTTGCCCACATGGAGACGGGCCCCTGCCGCGTCAAAGGCTTCTCCGTGGAAGGTGAGGCCACTTCCCTCGGGAATCCGGTTCAGCGTTCCACCCCAGTGCTGGCCCGTCCGCACCATCAATTCGGTACGCGGGGCCATGCCCGCACCGCTGACCGTCAATGCCACGCGGACCACGTCGGCGGCGGCCAGCGACTGCGGCAGCGTCACCACCGCCTGTGCCGAACCGGCGGGGGCCTTCTCGCCGCTACATCCAGCCAGCGCGACGGCCAGTCCCATCAACAGGCAGGAGAGGGCGCTCCTTCTCGTTCGACGCGACATCAGTTTTCCAATCCCTGGACCTGCGTCGGTGCGGTGCGATGGACCGTCGTCCCGTCCCCGAGCTGCCCGTGGGAGTTGTCACCCCAGGCCCAGGCCGTGCCATCCCGCTTCGAGGCCAGTGAGTGTTCGATGCCCGTGCTCAGGGCCACCACGCCCGTCAGTCCCGGCACCTGCGCCGGGGTGCTGCGCCCGGTCTGGGTTCCGTCCCCGAGCTGCCCATGGGAGTTGTTGCCCCAGGCCCACGCCGTGCCGTCCTGCTTCAAGGCCAGCGTGTGCGCGAAGCCACCCGCAAGGGACGTCACCCCCGTCAACCCATCCACCTGCACCGGAGCGAGACGATGCGCGACCGTCCCGTCCCCGAGCTGCCCATGGGAGTTGCTGCCCCAGGCCCACACCGTGGTGTCTTGCTTCAGGGCGAGCGTATGGAAGAGGCCCGCCGCCAGGGCCGTGACATCCGTCAGTCCCGGCACCTGCACCGGGCTGCGCCGATGCGACGTCGTGCCGTCCCCGAGCTGGCCGAAATCGTTGTACCCCCAGGCCCACACGGTTCCGTCCTGCCTCAAGGCCAGCGAGTGGTTGCTGCCGGCGGCGATCGCGATGACATCCGTGAGGCCCGTCACCGGCGCGGCCCGGCTGCGTTCATTGTCCGTTCCGTCGCCGAGCTGACCGTAGCCGTTGTAGCCCCAGCTCCAAACGGTGCCGTCCTGCCTCAAGACCAGCGTGTGGTGCCCGCCCGCGGCCACCGCCGTGGCGTCCTGGATGTCGAGCACCTGCACCGGCGCACTTCGCGACAGGGTTGTCCCGTTCCCCAGTTGTCCGTAGACGTTGAAGCCCCAGGCCCACAAGGTTCCGTCCTGCTTCAGCGCGACCGTGTGGTAGGCGCCCGAGGACACCGCCTTCATCCCCGTCAACGCCTGGAGCTGCACGGGAGGAGTCCGAAGGTCGTTCGTCCCGTCGCCCAACTGGCCGAAAGCGTTGTCACCCCAGGCCCAGGCGCCCGCAGCCTGCGTCCATGCCGCGGTGTGGTACCAGCCCGAGGCCAGCCGGATCACCGGCTTCGTGGTGTCCGCACAGGGCGTGCCGCCGCTCAAGGTCAAGGACGCTTCGGTGGACAACCCGAGCGCGTTGGTGACCGACACCTTCACCAGGAGCGCGGTCGTCAGGGGAATGCAGGCTGGAGCCGTCCAGATAAGCTCACTCGTCGTCGCCGTGTCGGTCGTCGTCCCCAGCGTGCCTGCGTTCGCGGTCCAGCTGTACGACAGCGCACTGCCCTGCGGATCCCTGGCCTTCACTCGGAAGACAACGGTGCCTCCAGAAGCGGGCATGGTGGCAAGGGACTGGAACGTCTCCACCACTTCAGGGGGAAAACGTGCCGTCGTCACGGGGCCCACGCAGATCCCCAGCGTTCCCGTGGTCTCTCCGCCCATGCCATCCGCCACCGACACCTTCAGCGAGCAGCGGCCGCACCCGTTGGCCAGGGGTGGCAGGGCTGTCGGCGTGAAGCTGGCGCTGGACGACGTGGCGTTCGCCCAGGTGCCCTGGCAGGTGGAGGTCCACTGGTAGCCCAGGCTGTCTCCGTCCACGTCCGTCGCCACGGCCGTCACCGTGGTGGTCTGCCCCACGTCCACCGAAGTGGGCGCCGCCGTCATTCCCGTCACCTGCGGCCCGCGATTGAACGTCACGTTGACGTCCGCGCTCCCGAGCGCGCCGTCCACGGTGAGGTTCAGGCTGACTGTCGCCGTGGCCCCCTTGGAGTCCGTCACCGTCAGCAGCAGCACCACGGCGCCTGGCACGGAAGGGGCCGTCCATGACGTGGAGAGGCTGCCGGGCGCACTGAAACTGCCTGCGCTCGCAGTCCACGCATACGTGAGGCTGTCAGTTGCGTCCGTGTCCAGCGCACTGGCCTGGAGTGTCACGGTGTCCCCCAGCCCCACCGTCGAGGTGCTGGCCACCACCGAGGTGATGAAGGGCACGGCGTTCTCGAAGGGGGTTGGCACGGCCACCTGCTGGAGCACCAGCGTGACCATGGTCGTCTGTCCCGCCGTGATGCTGACGCCCTTGACCTCGCCCATGTAGAGCAGGGTTCCTCCGGTGTCGAAGGCTTCTCCGTGGAAGGTGCGGTCGCTTCCCTCGGGGATCTTGCCCAGGACGCCTCCCCACTGCGCGCCTGTCTTCACCAGTTCATCGGTGCGTTGGGTCATGCCCGAACCGCTCACCGTCAACGCCACCCGTGCCACGTCAGCCGAAGAGAGGGACTGTGGAAAGGTCACCATCGCCTGCGCCATGCCGGGGAGGAGGAGGACCTTCTCTCCGCCGCAACCCATCATCGCTACATGGATGACGAGGAGCATCCATGCCCACCGCTGCCGTGCCGCTGACCTCATCCGGTCCTCTTTCAATTTCGAAGCAGGAGTTTCGCCGTCTCTTCTTGCCAGGTGCATGGCGCCACCAGGAGAGCGTTGAGACGCGCGCGGTGGACCCTACCCGCAAGCGATTGGGTTGGAATCTGGGTCTGCCCCACCCCGGAATGTCGACCGTGACCCCACACGCGGTTCCACAAGAGGCGCGCGGGTGCAGTCCGCGCGGGTTGCCCCTGGACGCGGCGCACCGGCCCGACGTCTCCCTTCACCCAGAGCCCGTTGGACGCGTTGATCTCCTCTGGGCATGAGCGAAGGACTTCCCACGCCGGAGAAGCTGCGGCGGGCCATCGTGCGCGCATTCCAAGAGGAGGGGCTCTCGTACGAGCAGATTGCTCACCTGCTGGGCATCGGAGAGGCCACGGTCAGCCGCGTTCTGCGGCTGTACCGGGAGACGGGCGACGTCGTGCTGATGGACGACCTGGGCGCCCACAAAGTCGCAGGCGTGCGCCAAGCGGTCGCGGCCGTCGGAGCCTGCGTGGTGTGCCTGCCCACCTGCAGCCCCGACTTCAATTCCATCGAGCCGTGGTGGGCGGACCTGAAGCGCCAGCTCCGCAAGCTCGCTCCTCGCGCCCTGGAGGAATTGGCCAGGACGGTGAGACAGTTGCGCGCGGCGACTCCGCTCGCGAAGCTCGCGGCGTGGTTCCGCCACTGCCTCTTCTTCCTTCAGTTCAACTGCTCTCCGCGTTAGCGAGGGAAGCTGGTCGCCTTGTCATCCTCGCCGGGATGACCTGACGTGATCAGCCGCGTCCCCGCGTCCTTGAGGTCCACCGGCACGCGCAGGACACGCAAGCCCCCACTCATCTCCTGCGTGATGAAGAGCGTGTACCGACCCAGGGGAAGTGCGCTGAAGACGTAGTTGCTTCGTCGGAGCAAAGGGTAGAAGAGCTCCTCCTGGCCACGCTCCGGTCTTTCGATGGTGGGCGTCCAATCCGCGACGAAGCCGGAGCGGATGAGCGCCTCCATGGCCAGCGTCGTCCCTGGCATTGGGGGATCGCCTGGAAGAAGGAAGGCATCAAGGAACTCGCTGGGCTTGGGGAAGCGCAAGTGCAGCGCTGCCGGGCCCTGCCTTGCCTCGAAATCCAACGGCCGCCATGAGTGCGGAGGCAGTTGGATCCGCTGGGGGGAGAAGGCAAGCGGGGGCGGCCAGGGCCGGGTCTCATCCTTGGGGGCGGCATCGGTCAGGTGCACGACGCACTCCCTGGCGCCGGGCACGCGCACCTCGTAGCGGCCCGAGGCGTCCGTCGAGGTGCTCACGTCGAACCTCCCCTCGCAGCGCACGTTCAGGTCCACGCCCGCCAGCGGAACCCGTGCACCCACCGTCACCGTGCCAGAGAGCCAGGCCAGGGGCGCGAGCTGGAGGTCCACCGACGCTTCGTCTGGCTTCAGCTCGTACAGGACCGTCCCCTGCTCCTGTGCGTCCACGCGAAGCCACTGGAGCCGATTGGCCACATGCTCGAACCGATAGCGTCCGTCCGCGTCCGTGATCGCCGTCCGAGTGGGGGATGAAACGCGGTCCTCCAATTCGGAGGGATCCAACAGCATCACCCGCAGCGAGGGGACGCCCGTGCGCCCATCCTCGGCGACGACACGGCCCTGGACGCTGCGGCCCACGTCGAGGATGACATCCGGGAGGGGGAGAACCTCATTGGATCGGCCTTCCGCGCGCACGAGCGCGGTCGCGAATCCGTCCGCGTCGATGATCCACTGGTAGGTCTGGGTAAAGAACGCGTCGATGCCGTAGCGCCCCTGTGGATGATGCTCCCTCCGGAAGCCACCGAGCCCGAACCACTCCACGGGACGTCCGTCCGGTCCCAGGACCCGACCCTCCAATCCTCCATGACCGGACTGGAACACCACCGGCGCATCCTCCCCGGGCACCGGGGACCGTTCCGACGCCCAGGGTGCCTGTCCCCTGGCGCGCAAGAGGAGCGTCTTGGGCTGCTCCAGCGGATCGGGAAGGACGAAGCGTCCGTCTGGATCCGTGTCGACCGTGCAGGCCCCGTGGGTCCCCAGCTCGTCTCGGTTACGTTCCGTCCAGACACTTACCTCGCTGTCGCCAAGACCCCTGCCTTCGCGCCCCACCGCACGCCCTTTCAAGGGACCTACCCCACGGACACCCACGAAACTCACTGTCACTTCCGTTGACTGTTCCGGGAGGACGTCTGCTTCGACGACGCTGGACCAATGACACCCCTTCGCCGGGGAGTAGTAGCCACGCACCCGATAGCGCCCCGCTGCGAGTCGCGGATAGACGACTGCCTCACCGGTTTCCTCCGGAAACAATTCAAGGGTGTATCTGTCGAACTCGCGAGTGATTTCCTTGTCTCCCCCGGGCAACAGCCGCCCTTGTGGATCCAGGACCCGCACCCGCAGCGAGCCAAGGCCTCCCAGCACCACGGAGAGGTCCTGCTGCGGCGCCGTGAGCTCCAGGCGCGTCAGGCTCCAGTCTTCCTTCTCGACACGGAGGACCGCCGCCCCTTCGGGCACGCCTTCGAAGGCGAAGCGGCCCTGTTCGTCGCTTTCGATATCCAGCCAGAGGTCGGGATCGCTGGATGGCATGAGTCGCAGCATCGCGCCAACCACGGGTGCTCCCTTCGGATCCACCACACGCCCCGAGAATGGCACCGCGGGCGTCAGCGTCAGCTCGAGTCCTGATTCCGACTCCGGAGCAAGCCGCACCTCCGTGCGCGCGCTTTGTACGAAGCCGCGCGCTTCGGCGTGAACGGAATACCGACCCGGTCTCCGCTTCAATCGAAGCGTCCCCTGCGCATCCGTGGTCCCAAACCTGGAAGGCGGCGCGGTGGGCGCACGCCAGATCACCAACGCCGCACCCGGAACGGGGCGTCCCTCCCTGGTCCTGACCAGGACGGTCAGCGCCACTTCCTCCAGCGGTTCCAGGGACTCCAATGCCTGACGCCTGCCACTCGCGCACGCGAGCGTCATGACCACGAGTCCCACCCAGCTCCATCGCATGCTCCCATGCTAGCAGGCGCTTGCGGACTCGGTGCTGACACGTCAATGAATCGCGCCCAGGTCGAACGATCTGCGCGTCTCTGGCCGCTCCCTGCGCGTGATATCGATGCGCGATGGATGCGTTGGCCGGGCCCGGTTCATCCCTCCCGGGCTCCCGCTCCGCTTCGCAGCAGCAGCGCGGCGCGCTTGATGGCGGCCCGGATGCGCACATAGGTGCCGCAACGGCAGACGTTCTCACTCATCGCTGCGTCGATGTCCGCGTCCGACGGTTGGGGGTTCTTCCGCAGCAGCACGACCGCGGCCATGATCTGCCCGGGTTGGCAGAAGCCACACTGGGCCACGTCCTCGGCGATCCACGCCTGCTGCACGGGATGCAGCCCTTCGCCTCCCAATCCCTCGATGGTCATCACCTCGCGGCCCGCGACACCTCCCACGAGCTGGAGGCAGGGGCGGAAGGCCTCGCCGTCCAGGTGGCTGGTACACGCGCCGCAGACACCTACCCCGCATCCATACTTGGGCCCCGTGACGCCCAGCACGTCTCGCAGTACCCAAAGCAGGGGCAGGTCCTCGGGCGCTTCCACCGATACCGTCTGGCCATTGAGGATGAACTGATGGGCCGCCATGGTCAGACTCCCTCGTCGAGGATGGGGAAGCGCGTGGGCATGACTCCACTTGCCCGCGCGATCGCGTTGGCCAGGGCCGCCGCCGCGCTGGGATAGCCAAGCTCTCCCACGCCGCCCACGCGGTCGTCCGACCGGACCAGGTGCACCTGGATCTCCGCGGGGACGTGCTTCATCCGCAGCCAGCGGTAGTCCGCGAAGCTGCCCTCGCGCACCGCCCCCGCGTCGATGTGGAGGCCCGCGCTCAGGGTGGTGGACATCGCGTCCACCGCGGCGCCCTGGAGCTGCGCCTCGATGCCCTTCGGGTTGATGGGCAGGCCGACATCCGCGGCGATGACCACGCGCAGCACCCGGGGCGCCGCTCCGGTGACGTCCACCTCCACGAGGTGCGCGATGGCGCTGTCCCACTCCTCCAGGACGGCGACCCCCTGCGCGACCCCGGCCGGCAGCGCCCGGCCCCACCGGCCCTCGGACACCACCTTGTCCAGCACCGCCCTGAGCCGGCTGGAGGTGAGCCGTGAGCGTCTCAACGCGACCGGATCCACCTGGATCTCCCGCGCCAGTTGATCGACGAAGACCTCGTTGGCCACCCCCACCTGGCTGGTGAACACCGAGCGGAAGGACGCGGTGGGAATGGGAATGGGGACCTCGCTCAACTGCTGCGTCACCAGACCGAACCGGTAGGGCACGTGTTGGGTCAGCCCGAAGAACACCGCGCTCGTCACGTCGGGAAGGACTTCGCCGACCAGCGCGGTGACGACATCTCCGAACCCGTGGGGAAACTCGACGGTGGGAATCGCGGCGCGGTGATTCCAGCCGAGGATGCTTCCGCCCAGCCCCAGGTGCGCGAGGATCCGGTGGTGGCTGGCGGGCCGGTAGTGCCCGTGGCGCATGTCGTCGTTGCGGCTCCACATCAGCTTCACCGGCCGCCCGATGGCCCGTGAGACGAGCGCGGCCTCCACCGGGGCCTCGGGGAAGAACCTGCGGCCGAAACCGCCGCCAGCGCGCACGGTGTGCACGGTGACGTTCTGTGGGGTCAGTTCCCAACCGAGCGCCCGGGCCACCTCGCGCTGCGCGTATTTCGGGTCCTGCGCGCCCGACCAGACTTCCGCGTGCGAGCCCTGCACGCGGGCCACGCAGCTCTGCGTCTCCATGGGGGCGTGCGCGAGGTACGGGAAGTCGAAGCGCGCTTCCAGGGTCCGCATCGTGAGCAGCGGGGACAGGGGCCTGGGCCCGATGGCCCCCACCAACCGGGCGCGGATGTCGTTGTCGGACAGTGTGCTGGCCGGTCCCGGCGCCCAGGTGATCCGCAGGGCGTCACGCGCCGCGAACGCCTGCGCGAAGGTCTCCGCGACCACCGCCACGCCGGACGGGAGGGGCACCACGCCCACCACGCCCGGCATCGCCCGGGCCGCGAAGGCGTCGAAGGATTGGACCTGTCCGCGCAGCGTGGGCGGCCGCGCCACCACCGTCGGCATCGCTCCGGGAACGTCGAGGTCCAGGGCGTAGCGCGCCTTGCCGGTGACGATGTCCCGCGCGTCGATGCGCCCCGTGGGCTGGCCGACCAGGGTGTACTGGCTCGGAGACTTCGGCAGCGGGAGGACTTCGGGCAGCAGCACGCGCGCGGCCTCCCCCGCCAACTCGCCATAGCCGACCCGACGTCCGTCGGGCGCGCGCACCTCGCCGTTCGCGGTGGTGAGCGTCAGGGCCAGCACCCGCCACCGGTGCGCGGCGGCGGTGATCAACCGTGCCCGGGCATCCGCCGCCGCGGCGCGAAGCGGGCCCGACAGGTAGCGCATCGTCGTCGACAGGCCGGTGAGCTGGATGAGCCAGCGGGGATCCGCGTCGGCGCTGCGCACGTCCACCGCACTGAGCGCCAGGTCGAGCTCCTCGGCGACGAGCATGGCCACGGCCGTGGTGATGCCCTGGCCCATCTCGGTGCGGGGCAGGGTGGTGACGACACGCCCATCGCTCTGGAGGGCGAGGAGGAGGCTGAGGGGCGTCGCCGCCTCCGTCACGGGCGCTTCCGCCGCCGCGGCCGGAGGGAGGTCCAGCCCCAACCGGGCCGCGATCATCAACGTGGGGGAAGCGACGACCCACGTCAGGAACCGACGGCGGTCCATCACCCCGGGAGCGGCCGTATCCGATTTGTGCGTATCCGCCATGCGGACAGCATCGCATACGTCCACGACACGCTGGACTCGGTCCGGTCCGTTGCGTTCCGTGGCCTGACAGGACCCGCGTCCGAATGGAGACAGCCGCACCGGCGCCGGAGCGCGTGCTTGTTCAGAAGGAGTAGCGCGCCTGGAGTCGGAGCTGGCGGGGCGGCTGATGCTCGAGCGGGACGGCAAAGGCATCCATCCGGGTGGCCGTCTGGAAGTTGAAAATGTGTCTCACGCGTTGAACTCCTTCCGGGGTGCGCCGCTTCAACAAGCATCGCGGATCCGGAAGGAGGCGCTGACGCGAGGGACCGGGTCCTCCGGACTAGAATCCGAAGAGACCCTTGATGCCCTTCTTGATGTCGTTGCCGACGTCCTTGGCACCCTCGGCGATCTTGTTGCCGACGTCCTTGGCGCCGTCCGCGACCTTGTTCGTGACGTCCTTGGCGCCGTCCGCGACCTTGTTGCCGACGTCCTTGACCGCTTCGGAGGCCTTGCCCCCGGTGAAGTTGTCGACCGTGTTCTTCACCTTGTTGAAGTCGATGGTGTACGACGTGCCCACGCCCAGCCCGACGCCCAGCGCCGCCTTGGCCTTGCCGCCGATGGTCAGCTTGCCGTCCTCGAAGGCCACCTTCGCGTCCACCGCGGCGCCCACGCCGGCAATGGCGCTGCCCGTCACGGAACCCTGCACGGGGCCGAACTCGCCGCGGGCCGTGGCGCTCGCCTCGGCACCCACCAGCGCGCCCGCGCCCACCTCCGCGCCCATGTCCCCGTTCTTGGGGTTCAGGTCGATCTTGGCCTTCGCATCCGCGTTGGCGCCCACCAACGCCTCGCCGTGCACGCCGCCGTAGACCTTGCCGTCGACCTTATCCAGACCCTTGATGTCCTTCAGGTCCTTGCCGAAGCCCGCGTCGCCGCGCAGGCTGGCGATGTTGGCCTCGCCACCGGCCCGGCCGCCAATCTCCCACGGCATCACGCGGTAGGACGCATCGCCCTGGACTTCGGCGGCGCTGGCCTCGATCTGCGCGCCGGTGCCATCCTTGCTGAAGCCCGTGCCGGTCTTGAACTCCGCCGCGTCCTTCTGCCAGGAGACGTACTTGCTGCTCTCGTTGCCCGCCACCTGGCCCGGGCCGGTGTTGCCCTGGGTGACCTGACGCCCGTCCTTCTTCGCCGCGCTGGCGTCCGCCTTGTCGCCCTTGCGGGGGTCCAGGAAGATGTCCTGGCCCCACTGCTGGCTGAACTTCGTGTCCGGCTGGTGCTTGTCGATGAAGCCGCCCTTGTTCGGGGCCGGGGTCGCGGTGGGAGCAGTCGGGGCGGACGAAGAC
>NZ_RAWD01000319.1:0-10740 GCF_003612065.1 Corallococcus sp. CA047B | reverse complement strand
CGCCCCTCCCGACCGCCCAGATTTACAGCCCCGCCACTTTTGCGCCCTTCGTATCCCCCCGGATTTCTTGGAGAAGAGCACTTTGTTACCCATCCTGGCCCACGGTTTTAGCAATGGGTGTGCCATTCATCACCTCACGGAGGCGCGCTTCGAGGACCTCCGGTTCCACGCGGTGTTTGAAGGCGGGGACGCCGTCAATCAGGACCACGGGGATGTCGTAACGCCACGTCTCGAAGAGGTCCGGGCTCTGGAGGATGTCGGTGACGTAGAGCTCGAAGGGCAGGCGGGTCCGCACCTCCTCCACCACCGCGCGGGCCTTCTCACAGAGGGAACACCTGGGTTTCGAGTAGATATCGACACGCATGCGTTGCAGGATGGGCGTTCGATGCGCGGCGTGTCTGGTGATTTTTCGACGATGCCCCTCAAGGACCTGGTCGTCCACCTCGGGAATCGCCGGGCCACCGGCACCCTGAACGTGGAGCGGGGAGACGTGCGCAAGCAGCTGCTCCTGCGCGACGGCCACGTCATCACCGCCAGCTCCAACCAGCCGCGCGAATACTTCGGTCAGTTCCTCATCAACATGGGGCACCTGACGGAGGACCAGCTGGAGCGCGCGTTCGCCACCCAGGCGGAGACGCACATCCTGCTGGGGAAGATTCTCACGATGACGGGCTCGGTGACGGAAGCCACCGTGCGCACCACGCTCTCCCACAAGTTCCGGGAGATGCTGCTGGACGCCTTCACCTGGGAGGAAGGCGGCTTCGACTTCCGGGCCACCGACGACGCCCCGGAGCTGGAGGGCCTGGACGTCAGCGTGGACCTGCTGGACGTGCACCGCGAGGGCGAGTTCCGGGAGACGGCCTGGCAGGCCATCCGCGCGGTGTTCCCCTCTGGTGGGGTGCGGCTGGAAGTGGACGAGCGCAAGCTCGCCGACCGCAAGGCCGGCAGCATGGACGACCGCATCGTCCAGCTCGCGCGCGAAGGGCTGAGCATCGACGGCATCGCGCTGGCGCTGCACGCCACGGACTTCTTCCTCTACCAGCGCCTCTACGCCCTCTACCGGCAGGACGCGCTCAAGGTGTCCGACGAAGCGCCCCTGCCCGCCCCGGAGCGCAACACGCCCACCGTGGTGGTGGTGGAAGAGGACGACGACGACGAGAATGGCGGCGTCATCGGCTCCGAGTCCTCGTCCGACGAGGTGCTCCAGGCCGCCCAGCTCTTCCTGGACGCGGGCAACCTGCGCGACGGCGAGGCGCTGGCCCGGCGGGCGCACGAAATCGCCCCGTCCGAGCACACCCAGAAGCTGCTGCGCGACGCGGAGGCCCGGCTGCTCGCGGAGCTGCGCAAGGCGCTGATGGAGCCCTCGCGCGTGCCCACGCTGCGGGTGTCCGCGCCGCACCTGAAGACGCTGCCCCTGTCGTCCCCGGAGCGCTACCTGCTGTCGCGCATCGACGGGAAGCGGGACGTGGCGGCCATCGTGCACGTCTCGCCGTTGCAGGAGCTGGAAGCGCTGAAGTTCTTCCAGGGATTCGTGGACACGGAGCTGGTGAAGCTCACCCTGCGTCCGCTGTCCTGATCAGTGCTTGCCGGCGGCGCCGGCCGGGGCCGTCACTTCCACGGGCGCGGGGATGCGCTCCAGGGCGAGCCGCAGGGCCTCGCGGCCCAGGTAGGAGCCGCGGATGCGCCACTTGGGCTCATTGACGATGAGGGCGGCCACGGCCACGCGGGGGTTGTCCTTGGGCGCGAAGCCGACGAACCACGAGTAGTCGCGGAAGGGCTCGCGGTCCGCGAGGGTGCCCGTCTTGCCCACGGCGTCCTTCACCTGGAAGCCGCGCTCGCGGAACACGGCGCGCGCGGTGCCGTGGGTGACGGTCTCCTCCAGCATGCGCGTGAGGGCGTGCGCGGCGGTGGGCGTGAGCACGGGCTCCGGCTCCGGCAGGGGCATGAAGGGCTCCGGCTCCACCAGCACCGGATCCACCCAGCGGCCCTCGTTCGCGGCGACCGCGGCCAGCAGCGCGCCGTGCAGCGGTGACAGGTACACGTCCCCGAAGCCCGCGCCGGTGTTGGCCAGCGCGAAGCCGTCCTCCGGGATGTACGCCAGCGACACGTCCAGGGGCTGGGCGAAGGGGATCTCGCGGTTGAAGCGCATGCGCGCGGCCATCCGCTTGAGGGCGTCCGCGCTCAGGTGTTTGTTCGTCATCTTGGCGAAGATGACGTTGGCGCTCTTGCCCATGGCCAGCGCCAGCGAATAGCAGGCGCCGTCGCGGTCGGTGTCCTCCAACTGCCGCTCGGACAGGCTGCGCTTGCCGCCGTGGAAGCACGACTCCGTCTCCGGCGCCACGCCGGCCTCCAGCAGCGCGCTGCCGGTGACGATCTTGAAGATGCTCGCGGCGGGGAACACCGCGCGCACGGGCAGCCCGCGAAGCTCGGGCTTCGCCTCGGAGTGCTCGGCCATCGCCAGGACGCGGCCGGTGGAGGGCTCCAGCACCACCGCGGCGCCGTAGGGCACCTGGTAGTTCTGCATGATCTTCGTGAGGGACGCCTGGAGGCCGGGGTCGATGGTGAGCACCTGATCCGGCGCGCTCTTGCCCCCCTTCACGACGAGCTTGCTGCCCTCCAGCTTCGCGCGCGCCACCAGGTCCTGCGCCCGGGGCAGGCCCTGCATCTTGCCGAACGGCGGCGCCTTCTCACGCGAGGGCACCGGCGACGGCGGCACCATGCCGGGCTCGAAGGAGACGTCGCTCTTCGTGGCCAGCGCCTCCGCCAGCGCGCGAGCATCCACGGGGCGCGTGTCCACGCCCTGCCCGCCCGGAACCGCGGGCGCGCCAGGGGTCGCATCACCGCCCGGGCCAGGAGTGGACGCGAGGTGAGAGCCCGCATCCGGAGCCACCGGAGCCTGGGCCACCGGAGCGTCCGGAGCTGTCACCGCCGCCGTGGAGGACGGTGCGCGCTGCGCGGCCTCCACCTTCTCCACCAGGGCGCGAGCACCCACGGGGCCCGCGTCCGTGTCCAGCGCGTTCACCGCCGCGGCCAGCGTCTGGGCATCCGAAGGGGCGGCGGCCGGAGACGGCGCGACGCCAGCGTCCGGGGCCGAGGCGCCCAGCAGCATCGTGAGGGGGAACAGCGGCAGGGCGGCGAGGAAGCGGCGAATCGTCATGCGTCGGGGCTCTCCTTGGGGGGGCAGGGAGCAGGCCGCCGAATCGTAGTCGTTGAGGGCGCGCTGTCCACGGCTTGCTCCCTCGACCGCTCGGTTCGTCCGGGAGAAACCTGGGAAGGTGACCGGAGGTCCAGTAGGGTCCTGTGCACCTTGGACGGACCTAAAGAGATGGTGGTGATCTGGGCCGCGGAGCTGCGCCGGGCGGTGCGCAGTGGCCGCGCGCTCGTGTTGCTCGGGCTCTACAGCATGTTCTCCGCGCTGGTGCTGCTCGTCGTGGGTTTCGTCACCCGCGAACTGCAGGGCCAGGTGAACACGAAGCTCATGGAGGAAGGAGCGGACCCGGAAGCCGCCGCGCGCGCCGCGGACCAGATGCATCAGGGGGTGCTGGGCTTCCTCACCAGCAACGACACCGCGATGATGCAGGCGCTGTCGCAGGTGCCCATCGTCGTCCTCATCGTCTTCAAGCTCACCCTCTTCTTCCTCCCCGCCTACATCGCGCTGATGGGCTTCGATCAGGTGAGCGGCGAGGTGGGCCCGCGCTCCATCCGCTACCTCACCGTGCGCGCGCGCCGCTCGTCGGTGCTGCTGGGCAAGTTCCTCTCCCAGGCCACGCTGCTGCTGGGGCTGGTGCTGGTCATCGACCTGGCCATCTTCGTCTACGCGCGCATCCTCAACCCCGACTTCGCCTTCGGGGTGCTGGCGATGAACCTCCTGAAGTTCTGGGGCGCGACCATCGTGTTCTCGCTGGCGTACGTGGCCCTCACCACCCTGTGCTCCAGCCTGTTCCGCAGCCCCGCCGTCAGCCTCGTCTTCAACTTCATCCTGCTGTTCGTCTTCTGGCTGATGGACTCCGTTTCGCGCGCGGTGGAGGACACCAACCCCGTGCGCTTCGTGCGCTACCTGTCCCCGTCCTACTACTCGGGCAACCTGCTGCACCCGCAGCTCGCCGAGTTCGCCGGCAGCGGCGCGGCCTACGCCGCCTTCGCGGCCATCTTCCTGGTGGGCGCCTATGGCGTCCTGCGCACGAGGGACCTGTGAGCGAGCTGGCCATTGAACTGTCGGGCGTGTCCAAGCGCTTCGGCCCCAAGGTCGCCGTCAACGCGGTGAGCCTCCAGGTGCGCCAGGGTGACGTCTTCGGTCTCATCGGGCCCAACGGCGCCGGCAAGACGACGACCTTTTCCATGATGTGCGGCTACCTCTACCCTTCGGAGGGTTCGCTCAAGGTGATGGGCGTGTCGCCCACCACGCCCGGCGCCCTCAAGGGCCGCGTGGGCGCGCTGCCCCAGGACGCGGTGCTGCCACCGGGCTGGGAGGTGGGCTCGCTGCTCATGTACTGGGCCCGCCTGTCGGACCTGCCCCAGCCGGAGCACGAAGCGCGCGGCGCCCTGGAGAAGGTGGGCCTGATGGAGGCCTGGAAGGTGCAGACCCAGGCACTCAGCCACGGCATGGCCAAGCGGGCCGCCATGGCCCAGGCCCTCATGGGGCGCCCTCCCCTCGTGCTGCTGGATGAGCCCACCGCCGGCCTGGATCCGCGCATCGCCGCCCAGGTGCGTCAGGTCATCAAGGACATGAAGGGCACGCAGACCGTCGTCGTCTCCAGCCACAACCTCCAGGAGCTGGAGGAGCTGTGCGACGCGGCCGCCATCCTCGACAAGGGTTCGCTCGCGCAGGCCGGCACCATGTCCGAGCTCACCGGCCAGGGCGCCGAGTTCCGCGTCCAGATCGCCCGGGGCGACGTCATCATCCCGGAGATCACCTCTCTGCCCGGCGTCATCGGCGCGCGCATGGAGGGCACCGACGTGCTGTGCGTGCGCTTCGACGGCCAGGCCCACAAGGCCGAGGAGGTCATCAGCCGCACCGTGGGCCACCTCATCCAGCACCAGACGTTGATTCTCGGCGTCAGCCGGGGCCGCCGCCTGGAAGACCGCGTGCTCCAGCTCCTGTAGGCCCGCCCCCCACGGACGCTCACCCCGCCTTGCGCACCCAGCCCACATAGTGGGTGCCCCGCCGCTCCAGGCGCACGAGTTCATTGCCGGTCGCCTCGCACCACGCGGGCAGGTCCGCCTCCAGCCCCCGGTCGGTGGACACCAGCTCCACCAGCGTCCCGGGCGGAAGGCGCCGCATCGCCTTCGCGATCTCCAGGATGGGCACCGGGCAGAAGGCCCCGGACGTATCCACGCGCACACCAGCTTCCATGGGCTCGCATCCTGTCATGGACCCCGAACGCACACGGGTCCGTCATGAGAGGGAATTTTGATCCACCCCGCGTCGTTGTCCGCCCCTTCGGGGCCTCTGGATGTGGCGGACGCAGGCGGTCATCGCGGCTTGCGTGTCTGGAATTCCCTCTGTTAAGTACCCCGCCCTTTCCCTACCCAGACACCCGCTTGGGCCCCCTCGGAGTCGGACCTATGGCGCAGGAGCATTCCCAACCCATGAAGCCCAATGTCATCGTGGCCCTGTTGGTGGGCCTGGTGCTCGGGTTCGTTGGCGGCCGTGCCGCCAGCGGCTCGAAAACCACCACCCCTGGCAACTCGCCCACCGTCGCGCAGGCGGCCAAGCCCGGCGCGCGCCAGGTGGACCCCACCGTCTTCAAGGTGCCCGTCGAAGGCGCCCCGGTGAAGGGCAGCGTCAACGCGCTCGTCACCCTGGTGGAGTTCTCCGACTACGAGTGCCCGTTCTGCAGCCGCGCGCACAACACCGTCGTGCAGCTCCAGAAGGACTACGGCAGCAAGCTGCGCGTGGTGATGCGCCAGAACCCGCTGTCCTTCCACCCGCACGCCAAGCCCGCGGCCCTCGCGGCGCTCGCGGCCGGTGAGCAGGGCAAGTACTGGGACATGCACGACCTGCTCTTCGCCAACCAGAAGAAGCTGGATGGGGAGAGCCTGGAGAAGTACGCGCGTGAGATCGGTCTGGATGTCGCCAAGTGGAAGGAGGACATGACCGCGTCCCGCCTGTCCGACGTCATCGCCAAGGAACAGGCCCTGGCCTCGCAGCTGGGCGCCAACGGCACGCCGGCCTTCTTCATCAACGGCCGCTTCCTGTCGGGCGCGCAGCCCATCGAGAACTTCAAGGGCCTCATCGACGAGGAGCTCGCCAAGGCCGAAGGCCTGGTGAAGAGCGGCGTCGCCCCCGGTCAGGTCTACGCGCGCATCATCGAGAAGGGCGTCGAGCGCGCCCCGTCGCGCCCCCAGGGCAACGCGGAGCCCGCCCCGGCCGCCGCCAAGAAGATCGAGATCCCCGCGGACGCGCCGTCGTTCGGCCCGACCACCGCGAAGGTCACCATCGTGGAGTGGTCCGACTTCGAGTGCCCGTTCTGCAGCCGCGCGGTGCCCACGCTGACCCGCATCAAGGAGACCTACGGCAAGGACGTGCGCGTGGTGTTCCGTCAGCAGCCCCTGCCCATGCACGCGAACGCGAAGATCGCCGCCCAGGCGTCGCTCGCCGCGCACGAGCAGGGCAAGTTCTGGGCGATGCACGACAAGCTCTTCGCCAACCAGCGCGCGCTGGACCGCGCCTCCCTGGAGAAGTACGCCGAGGAGCTGAAGCTGGACATGGCGAAGTTCAAGTCCGCCCTGGACAGCGGCAAGTTCAACGCGAAGGTGGCGGCGGATTCCGAAGCCGGCAGCGCGGTGGGCGCCAACGGCACGCCGGCCTTCTTCATCAACGGCCGCTTCCTGTCGGGCGCGCAGCCCTTCGAGGCCTTCAAGCCCCTCATCGACGAGGAGATCGCCAAGGCCGACAAGGCGCTCGCCGCCGGCACCAAGGCGGAGGACCTGTACGCCAAGCTGAACCAGGACAACGTGAACGCCGCTCCGGCCGCCCCCGCGGCGCCCGCCGAGCCGGCCGTGCAGAAGGTGGACGTGGGCAACGCCCCGGTGCGCGGTCCCGCCAAGGCCCCGGTGACCATCGTCGCCTGGTCCGACTTCGAGTGCCCGTTCTGCAGCCGCGCGGTGCCGACCCTCGAGCAGGTGGAGAAGGCCTACGAGGGCAAGGTGAAGATCGCCTTCAAGCACCAGCCGCTGCCCTTCCACCAGCACGCGAAGCTCGCCGCGCAGGCCTCCATGGCCGCGCACGAGCAGGGCAAGTTCTGGGCGATGCACGACAAGCTCTTCGCCAACCAGCGCGCGTTGGATCGCGCGTCCCTGGAGAAGTACGCGCAGGAGCTGAAGCTGGACATGCCGAAGTTCAAGTCCGCCCTGGACAGCGGCAAGTTCGACGCGCAGATCGAAGCGGACATGGCCACCGGTTCCGCCCTGGGCGCGAACGGCACGCCCACCTTCTTCGTCAACGGCCGCACCCTCGTGGGCGCCCAGCCCTTCGACGCCTTCAAGCGCGTCATCGACGAGGAGCTGAAGAAGGCCGGCGTGGCGATCGCGGCGGACGCGAAGTAGTCCGCTTCCGCTCCAACACAGCCTGAAGCACGCGAGGCCGTCGGCTCCCACAGCGGGAACCGACGGCCTTCGTGTTTCCAGCGTCGCTTGCGTCCCTGGAACTCCGGAGCCTGGGGGCCCGGAGACGTCAGGAGACGGCGATGGCGTCGATCTCCACCTTGGAGCCGCGCGGCAGCGCGGACACCTGCACGGTGGCGCGGGCCGGGGGCGCGCCGGTGAAGGCGCGGCCGTACACCTCGTTCACCTTGGCGAAGTCGCCCAGGTCGGTGAGGAAGATGGTGCAGCGCACGACGTGGGAGAAGTCCAGGCCGCTGGCGGCGAGCACCGCCTTGAGGTTCTCCATCACGCGCTCGGCCTGCGCGGCGACGTCACCGGGGACGATCTCCATCGTCTTGGGGTCCAGGGGAATCTGCCCGGACAGGAACGTCAGCTTCCCGGCGTCCACCTGCACGGCCTGGGAGTAAGGGCCAATGGCCTTGGGGGCGTCGTCGGAGTGGATTGCCTTGCGCGCCATGCAGCACACCTCGCGTTGAGGCGGCCCCGAAAAGGACAGCAGGGGCCGCGGGTCCGCCGCGCGCTGTAGCACATCCGGGCCGGGGCTAGATTCGCTCGACGGAGTAGACGCCCGTCAAACGCTCGATGGAGCGCATCAGGTCCGTGAGCTGCTTGAGGTCGGAGATGGTGACCTCGAAGGTGTTCACCGCCCGGTCATCGCCGGTGGCCCGGCAGTTCGCCTGGGAGATGTTGACGCTCTTCTTGGAGAACGTGTGGGTGATGTCCGCCAGCAGGCCCGGCCGGTCCGCCGTCAGCACGCGCAACGTGACGGGCCGCTTGAAGTCGCCCTTCACGTCCCAGGACACGTCCACGCGCCGCTCGGGGTCGGTGGCCAGCGCCTTCTCACACCCCACCGTGTGCACCGTCACGCCCCGCCCCCGGGTAATGAACCCCGCGATGGGGTCCCCGGGAACGGGGTTGCAACAGCGTCCGAAGCGCACCAGCACGTCGTCCACGCCGCCAATCTGGACGCCGCTGCGGCTGTTGCGGCCCACCAGCCGCTTGGCCAGGTCCGTCATGCGCGACAGGCCCGGCAGCATGGACGTGTTGCCCGTCCCGTTGCCGTTGCCATTCCCGTTGCTGGCGTCCGGCCGCGGGGGCGGCTCCGCCTGCGCCAGCTTGTCCTGCGGCACGATGCGCTGCACCAACTGCTGCGGCGTCACCTTGCCGTAGCCGATGGCCACCAGCAGGTCGTCCTCGACGCGGAAGCCCAGCTCCTCGGCGACCTTCTTGAGCTCGCCGGACTTCATCTGCTTGTTGAAGTTGAGCTGGAAGCGCTTGAACTCGCGCTCCACCAACTCGCGGCCCAGTTGCAGGCTCTTGTCCCGCTGCTGCTGCTTGATGAAGCCGCGGATGCGCTGCTGCGCGCGGCTCGTCTTGACGAAGGTGAGCCAGTCCTTGGACGGGTGCGCCTGCGGGCTGGTGAGCACCTCCACCGTGTCGCCGTTCTTCAGCTTGTAGCGCAGGGGGACGATCTTCCCGTTCACCTTGGCGCCCACGCACCGGCCGCCCACGTCCGAGTGGATGGCGTACGCGAAGTCCACCGGCGTCGCCCCGCGCGGCAGGCTTCGCACGTCGCCCTTGGGCGTGAAGACGAAGACTTCATCGGTGAAGAGGTCCACCTTCACCGTCTCGAGGAACTCCTTGGGGTCCTTGAGGTCCTGCTGCCACTCCATCAACTGGCGCAGCCAGGCGAACTTCTCATCGTCCTTGGAGATGGGCGCGCGGCCCTCTTTGTAGGCCCAGTGCGCGGCGATGCCCTCTTCGGCGATCTTGTGCATCTCCGCGGTGCGGATCTGCACCTCCACGCGCTCGCTCAACGGACCAATCACCGTGGTGTGCAGGGACTGGTACATGTTGGGCTTCGGGATGGCGATGAAGTCCTTGAAGCGCCCCGGCACCGGCTTCCACATCTGGTGCACCATGCCCAGCGCCTCGTAGCAGGCGGGCACGGCGGGCGCGATGATGCGGAACGCGATGATGTCGTGGATCTGATCGAAGTCGATGCCCTGCGACTTGATCTTCTTCCAGATGCTGTAGACGTGCTTGAAGCGGCCGCTGACGTCGCCCTTGAGCCCGCGCTCCTGGAGCTTGGCGCGCATCAGGTCGCACGTGTCCTCGATGTACGCCTCGCGCTCCTTCTTGCGCTTGTTGAGCTGCTCCTCCAGCGCGAAGAACTCCTGGGGCTTCACGTAGCGGAAGGACAGGTCCTCCAGCTCCGTCTTGATCCAGGAGATGCCCAGCCGGTTGGCCAGGGGCGCGTAGATGTCCAGCGTCTCCTGTCCGATGCGGGCCTGCTTCTCCTCGGACATGTGATCCAGCGTCCGCATGTTGTGCGTGCGGTCGGCCAGCTTCACGAGGATGACGCGGATGTCCTGCGCCATCGCGATGATCATCTTGCGGAAGTTCTCCGCCTGCTTCTCCTCCTGGGAGAGCGTCGCGGACGCGGAGAACTTGGACAGCTTCGTCACGCCGTCCACGAGCTGGGCGACCTCCGGCCCGAACAGCTCCGTCAGCTCCTCGGCGGTGGCGAGCGTGTCCTCGATGGTGTCGTGGAGCAGGCCGGTGACGATGGACGCCTCGTCCAGCTTGAGCTCCGCGAGGATGCCCGCCACCTCCAGGGGGTGAATCAGGTAGGGCTCACCGGACTTCCGGAGCTGCCCCTGGTGGACCTTGGCCGAGTAGACGTACGCCTTCTTGATGATGTCCAGGTCGGGGTCCGGGTGGTACGACGCAACCCGCTGCAGGATGTCGTTCAGGCGAATCATCGAGGCGGTGGCAATCGTAACTGCCTCAAACAGCAGGGGCAACGTTCCCCTGGAACATCGTACTTCCTTCACGGGCGTTGGAGCCTGTAGCGCGGGTGCTGGCCGGCTTGCCGGCTTTCATTGACCCGACGTTTCACGCGCCCCTAGATTGGCCCCAAGTCCATGTCTCAGCTCCTGTTGTCCGCGCTCCCGGTGGTCTGCCCGAACTGTGACGGGTACAACCCGCCGCGCTCGGCCACCTGTGTGCTCTGCGGCCAGGCACTGGAGAAGGCCGCTCCCGCGCCCCGCCAGACGCCGGCGCCCGTGATGCGGCCGGTGACGCCGCCGCCGGGCCGCCCCGCCGCGGTGGCCAGCTTCCCGCGCCCCGGAG
>NZ_RAWD01000318.1:0-10873 GCF_003612065.1 Corallococcus sp. CA047B | reverse complement strand
GTGGTGCTGGCCTTCGTGGCCCAGGAGCTGCTGTCGACGATCACGGTGGGGATGCCCTTCCTCGCCTTCTTCGCCGCGGTGATGTTCTCCGGCTGGCGCGGAGGGTGGGGACCGGGGCTGGTGGCCACGGGGTTGTCGCTGGTCACCGTGGACTACTACTTCCTGACGCCCATCCACACCTGGAAGGTGCGGACCGGCAGCCTCATCGCGCTGGGCCTCTTCCTCGCGCTGTCCCTGTTCGTGACGCTGCTCAACGCGCGCCTGCGCCGGGCCAACATGGAGCGCGCCAGCCTGCTGGAGAGCGAGCGCGCGGCCCGCGCCGCCGCCGAGTACGAGCGCACGCGCCTGCGCGAGCTGTTCATGCACGCGCCCGCGCACCTGGTCATCTTCCGCGGGCCCGACCATGTCTTCGAGCTGTCCAACCCGCTCAACTCCGCGATGCTGGGCAACCCGGACCTGATGGGCAAGCCGGCGCGGGAGGTGGGCCCGAAGGAGGAGGCCGAGCGCATCTCCCGGCTGCTGGACCGCATCTATGCGACGGGCGAACCCTTCCAGGGCAAGGAGATGCCGCTCCACCTGAAGCAGCCGGACGGCTCCGTGCGCGAGTACTTCTTCGACATCACGTACACGCCCACGCATGACACCCAGGGGAAGGTGGACGGCATCGCCGGCTTCGGCTTCGACGTGACGGGCCACGTGCGGGCGCGGGCGCGCGCGGAGCAACTGGCGCGTGAGCTGTCGCACAACGAGGAGCACCTGCGGCTGCTCGCGGGGGCCAGCTCCTTTCTCGCCACGTCGCTGGACTACGAGGCCACGCTGCACAACGTGGTGCGCCTCGTCGTCCCCACCCTGGCGGACTGGTGCATCGTCGACATGGCGATGGAGGACGGCACCTTCATGCGGATGGAGGTGGCGCACGCGAGGACGGAGTCGCAAGCGCACGCGGAGCAGCTGCGGACGCCCGTTCCCGAGGGGCAATGCTACCCATCGATGGGCGCCGGGACCCTGCTGCTCAAGGGCCAGCCCTTCTTCGTGGAGGACGTCACCGATGTGGACCTCAAGCAGCTGACCGATGAGCCACAGCGGATGGAGCTGCTCCAGGCCATGAAGCTGCGCTCCCTGGCGATGGTGCCCCTGGTGGCCCGCGAGCGCACGCTGGGCATCATCAGCTTCGCCACCAGCCACGCGTCCGGCCGGAGCTACCTGAAGGCGGACCTGCCCATCCTCCAGGAGATGGCCAACCGCGCCGCGCTGTCCATGGAGAACGCGCGGTTGTACCGCGAGGCGCGCGAAGCCGTGCGCCTGCGCGACGAGTTCCTGTCCATCGCGAGCCACGAGTTGAAGACGCCGCTCACGCCGCTCAATCTCAAGCTCCAGTCACTGCGGCGGGAGATGGACCGCACGCCGGGCCCGGTGTCGCGCGCGATGGTGGAGAACTACCTGGAGGTGGGCTCGCGGCAGTTGAAGAAGCTGGCGGAGCTGGTGAACGACCTGCTGGACGTGTCGCGCATCGCCTCCGGTCACATGTCGCTGGAGCCCGCGCAGGTGGACCTGGCGGAGTTGGTGCGTGACGTGGTGGCCGCCTACGAGGGCCCCGCGGCGCGCACGGGCTCCCCGCTGCGGCTGGAGGGCGTGGACACCGTGACGACGGGGTGGTGGGACCGGCCGCGGCTGGAGCAGGTGGTGGTGAACCTGGTCGACAACGCCATCAAGTACGGCCAGGGGCGCCCCATCGACATCCGCGTGGAGGCGAAGGACGGGCGCGCGACGCTGACGGTGCGGGACCAGGGCATCGGCATCGCGGCGGAGTCACTGCCCCGGCTCTTCGGGCGCTTCGAGCGCGCGGTGAGCGAGCGGCACTACGGGGGCCTGGGGCTGGGGCTCTACATCACGCGCACGCTGGTGGAAGCCATGGGCGGCACGGTGCGGGTGGAGAGTCAGCTGGGGCAGGGCGCCCTCTTCACCGTGGACCTGCCGCTGCGAGCGGAGTTGCCCGGAGTGGTGCCGGCGCCGTCCTGACTCACGGCTGCGCGCGGGGGCGGGGAAGCTGCGCGTGGGGTTCCCATGGGCCGCTGGAGCCCAGGCAGTGCCGGCAGGTGGCCAGGGGCGTGTCGCGCTCCAGGTAGGTGAGGAGGCCCGAGAGCAGGTCCGGACTGTCGAGCAGGAGGCCATCCGCCTCCGCGAGCGCGGGCAGGTGCGGGTGCTGCGCGGCGAACACGGTGGCGACGTGGGGCGGGCGGGTGCAGGTGAAGAAGCGGCCCCGGTAGACGAGGTGGCAGCGGTGCTTGAGCCAGCACTTCGCGAAGACGTCCTGGACGTCGGTGTCGGAGTCGAGCGGCGCGTCCGGGGTGATGCGCTGGAAGGCGTCGATGGTCTTCACGGTGAGGTGGACCCCGTGGCGCTCGCAGCGCTCGGTGATGCGCGCGATGGAGCGCTCGGGCAGGGGCGCGGAGGTGTAGACGGACAGGGTCATCCGGTCGAGCCGCTCATAGACGGCGTCGGGGGCGCTCTGGGCGAGGAAGCCGTTGGTGGTGACGGACACCTGTTCGGAGATGCCGGAGGCGCGCACCACGTCGAGCACGGCGGGCAGGTCCGGGTGGAGGAAGGGCTCGCCGCCGGTGAGCTTGAAGACGTTGGGCTTGAGCACGCGCGCGAGCTTGCGCAGGTCCTCACCCAGTGACTCCGGAGCCACGGCCCACGCGGGCAGGTGCGGCGACAGCGGACAGCACTGCACGCAGCGCAGGTTGCAGTGCGTGGTGACGTGCGCCTCCAGGGACCAGGTGAGGACGCGGCTGTCGTGAAGCTCGTAGCGCACGGGGCGCATCCTAGCGCCCGGGCCCGGTTCGGCGCAGGGATGGCGGGTGGGGGGCCAGCCGTGCGTAGAATCGTGGGCTCCGACTCCCATGCGACCCACGAAAACCGCCCCTGGCTTCCTTCGCAGCTACGTGCTGCCCGCCCTCTGGCTCTTTGCCCTTCCGCTCTTCGGCCTGTGGTTCACCGGCCACGCCACGTCCAGTCTCGACGGGAAGGTGCTTGCGTCCATCGAGCAGCAGATTGCCCAGGACACCGGACTCGACGAGCAGGAGCGAGAGTCGACGCTTGCCTTCTTCCGCGCGAATCCGGCCTCGGAGGTCTGCCTCGGCACGGACGAGGGGCTGACGAACTTCCGGAACAACCTCCGGGAGGTGTGCTCGGACGCGCGGCAGTTCGGATGGATGCACAGCCTGGCGCTGGGCCTGCTGGTGCTGGGGCTCGCCACCACCGTGCTGGTCCTGTTGTGTGGCCTGGCCGCGTTCGTCTCGCGGCCGTTCCAGTACGTCAGCTTCGTCGTGGGCTGGAACGTGCTCCGCGTCACCGGGGCACTCCAGGCGATAGGCCAGGGCGGACTGGTCGTGTGGTTGTCCTACTGGGTGACCGCGCTCTGGTTCAATCGCTACTCCCCCAAGCTCATCGGCGTGATGGGGGTGCTGGCCGCGATGGGCATCTTCCTCGTGGTGGTCGGCATCTTCCGCCGTCCGCCCATGGACTTCGAGGTGGAGGCGGAGGTGCTCGACGAGTCGAAGGCACCGGAGCTCTGGGCGCACGTGCGCCGGCTGTGCGCGCGACTCCAGACGCCTCCGCCCGACCACATCCTCGCGGGCATCGACGCCAACTTCTTCGTCACCGAGAGCGACGTGCGCGTCGGGGACCGGACCCTCTCCGGTCGGACGCTCTATGTGAGCCTGTCCCTGCTGCGCCTGCTGGAGCAGTCCGAGGCCGACGCGGTGCTCGCGCACGAGATGGGGCACCTGCTGGGCGGGGACACGGGCCACGGCAAGCGGCTGGCGCCGATGCTCGCGCACTTCGGCCACTACCTCCAGACGCTGCATGACGGCGGGCTGACGCGGCCCATCTACCACTTCATGGTGGCCTATCGCGGGCTCTTCGAGCTGTCGCTGGGGCGCAGCCGGCGCGCGAGCGAGCTCGCCGCGGATCGCCTCGCGGCGGGCCTCACCTCGGGTCGGGACATCGCCCGCTCGCTGGTGAAGGTGGGCGCGTACGCGGGCTTTCGTGCGCGCGTGGAGGCGGAGCTCTTCTCCCGCGATGAGCAGCAGCAGTCCGTGGCCATCGCCCAGCGGGTCGCCCTCGGCTTCGCGGACTACGCGCAGTCAGAGGCCGTGCATGGCGACCTGCACGGGACCGTGACACCCCATCCGTTCGACTCCCACCCGCCGCTCTCCGCGCGGCTGGAGAACGTGAATGCGCGGCTCACGCCGTCCGACATGGCGCAGGTGTTGCTAGAGCCCGTGACGTTCTCCTGGGTGAGCACGATGCAGGAGGCGGAGGCCATCGAGGCGCGGCTGTGGGGCGCCTACGAAGCGCGCTTCTCCCAGGCGCACGACCTGGTGCTCGCGTACCGCTACGTGCCCTCCAACGAGGCGGAGCGGCAGCACGTGGAGCGGCACTTCCCGCCGCTGACCTTCGAGGGCAAGGAGGCCGGGCTGGAAGTCCGGCTGGACTTCGCGCAGGTCAGCTACACGGAGTGGGAGGAGCCCGTGCTGCTTGAACAGGTGACGCACGCGAGCAAGGAGGACCGCATGTTCAAGAAGTACCTGGACCTGCAGGTCGTGGGGGCCGGGCGGTCCAAGCAGAAGCGCTCCATCTGCTTGAGCAAGCTGAAGGACCCGGACGCGCTGCTGGGTGCCTTCGCGCACTACCTGGGGCGAAGCAGGACCATGCAGGAGCACCGCGCAAGCTCGCAGCAGGCAGCCTGAGCCCGGGCCTATCGGCGTCCGGCCTCACAGAAAGCCAGCACCTGGGCGAACGGCCACTCGGTCAGGGTGCCGAAGAGCTTGTTCCCGTTGAGCTTCGCCTTGGACAGCGCGGGGCTGCTCAGGCCGCAGAGGAAGCGCGCCGCGACAGCGGGCAGCACTGCACAAAGCGCAGGTTACGGTGCGTGGTGACGTGCATCTCCAGGGCCCAGGTGAGAACGCGGCTGTCGTGAAGCTCGTAGCGCACGGGGCCAGAGTGTAGCCCCGAATCCGGGAACGGACGGACTTCAGCTCGCGGTGAGGACGAGCTGGTCCATGGCGCGGGTCATCGCTACGTAGAGCAGGCGAGCTTCCTCCTTGGCATCGGGCCGTTCCGGCGAAGGGCGCTTGAGGCGGGGAATGGCGACGACCGGGAACTCGAGTCCCTTGCTGGAGTGGAAGGTCAGCACCTTCACGCTGGCCTCCCCCGGACTGAACGTGGATTGACCAGCCCCCTTGCCCACCCATTGAAAGGGAATGCCCATCCGGGTCAGGTGCTGGATGGCGGCCCGGCCGATGTCAGCGCTGCGATAGAGCAGGGCCATCTCGTTCCAGACCCGGCCCTCCGAATGCAACTGCTGGAAGCGTCCCGCGATGTAGCGCAGCTCCTCGTGCAGGTTGGGCAGGGAGATGATCTGGGGAGTGGGTCCGCGCCGTCCCGCCGACTGGGGCTGGACGAGCGGAACCCCATCATCATCCGCATCGCTGGGAGTCAGCACTTCCTGCGCGAAGGTCGCGGCGAACTGGAGGATGTCCGCGGTGTTGCGATAGTTCAGCCGCAGGATGGTGGTGCGCCCCTGGGCCTGGATGCCGACGCTTCGGAAGCTGAAGCGCTTGTGCGGGTAGATGGCCTGGGCATCGTCATAGAGCAGCAGGAGCGCATTGGTGGAGGGGTCCACCATCTGCGAGACGAGCTTGAACCACTCCGGCTGGAAGTCGTGCCCTTCGTCGATGAGCACCGCGCCGTACTGCGCCCGGGGAATCAGGCCGCGATCCACGGCGGCGATGACCCGTTGAACGAGTTGCTCGGCGTATTCCCCGGGCGGCAGTCCTTGCGGTGGGAGTCCGGCGTGAAAATGGCGGAGCTGGGCATGACACCAGGAGTGGAACGTCTGGATGACCACCTGCTCCGAGAGTCCGCGGGCCCGCAGCATCTGCTCCAGCCAGCCATAGAGCGGCTTGCCGAAACAGAGGACAAGCACGGGGCGGTGGAGCGTCCTGGCCAGTTGCAAGCAGCGGTAGCCCAGGATCATCGTTTTTCCGGAACCCGCGACCCCATGGATGACGCGGTGCCCTTCGCCCAGGCTGCGCGCCAGTTGCTCCTGCTGGAGGTCCATGATGCGGATGAGGTCCGGCACGGACAGCTCCATTTCCACCTGGACCGGCGCGGAACGGTCCAACGGAGCACTGCCAATGCGCAGCTCCGGGAAGATGTGCCACCGGATCCGATCCAACTGCGGCAGGGACACAGGCCGTTCCGGAACCCACGGGAACATGGCCCAGAGCCGCTGCTGGAAGGCTTCGGAGGTGACTTCCTCCGTCATCTCATCCCGGCAGATGACCCGGTGAGGGGGCAGCACCTCGCCCAGGTTCCCCTCGTCGAACTGCTTGCGGGTGATGTTCGAGAGGACAACCCCGTGACTCCAGGGCAGCACCAGCCGGCCCCGATAGGGACCGTCAGGACAGACGAGCATCGGGTCGCGCTGGAGCCGCGTCGCGATCTCCTGGGCATAGGTGCGCGACTGTTCGAAGGGGTTGCCCACCTCCTTGAGACCCGTCTCCGTCAGGAGGACGGCGCGCGTCTTGTCGATGCTTTGCAGCGTGTCGCGCTTCCAGTCCTTCACCTCAAGGACCAGGAGCCCCCGGCGAGGATGCACGACAAGGAAGTCAGGGTGGTGCCCCGTTCCGCCGATGGGCACGTCGTACCAGAGGAGGTAGTCCTCCTCGAGCTTCTCCTCCAGCCGGCGGGCGAATCGCTTCTCACCCGCCTGCATCCGGCCGAGGCACTGGCTCAGGGTTGGGATGAGTGTCGCCATGCCCCAAGCCTATCCTGGTGGAAGGGAAACAGCATTTCCGCCTCCCGTCCGGAGAAGGCGCTGCGAGGCTTTCCAGGCTCCCTGAACATCGAGGTATCGCGCCGCATAGTCACGGGCCAGCAGTGTGTCGTCGACAAAGGCATCGTGCTTCTCGATGGCCATGTTCACGACTTGGGCGGTGAGGGATTCCGCCCTCGCGGGGCCGGCGGCCACGAACGAACGCAGGGCTGTTTCGACTTCTCCCTGCGTCCCCGTCACCTGAAGCACCGGCCCCAGCACCTCCGCCGGCATGTCACGCGCCTGAAACTGGAGTTCCAAAGTATGCAGGACGGCATCTCCCACCCAAGGGAAGAGATGGACGCCTCCCCCTGCGGTGACGATGTCTCGCTCGGCCAGGCCCCATCGCTTGAAAGTGTCCCGGCCCTCTTGCAGTAGATCCTGCGCACGAGCATCCAGGTAGCGCGGAACAAGACCGGAGGAATAGAGCGTACGCATCTGCTCTCGGACCCTGTCATGGACGCCCCCGATGGACCCGGGTTCGAACTGGGGTACGCGACCACCGGGTGCGGGCTCAAGCTCCACGACTTTGTCCTCCAGATGGACAGCGAGCACCCGCCAGCGCTTCCCACCGAAAATGAGGAACATCCCCACAAAGAGCGGCTGATCAATGGGCATCGTTCCCAGCGTGCGCTCCGCGCTCACGAGCCGGAACTCCTCGGTCGACGCAAAGGCCGCGTAGAAACTGTAGTGATTGACGATTCGTTCCCCCACACGCCCCAGCAGCAAGGTCCCGTCAGTGGATTGAACCAGGAGTTCTCCTTGCCCCAGCCCTCTCAGGAATCGAACAAAATCCTCGGGTGACACCCGGGAGAAAGGCCCCTGCGGGCACAGCGCCGAATAGACCTCGGAAGCCTTGACGCCCCCGTACTGGGCGATGAGGGACAACACCTGTTGGACCAGCGTGGAGAAATGGAAGGCCGTCGCGGACGGCGGCTCGCACCAACCGACGAGCAACAACTCCAACATCGCCACCGACTGCAGCAGGCGCACCCGAAGCTGATCAGGAAGCGGGCTGATGTCCGTCAACTCCGCTTCCTGGTGATAGACACGAAGTGTCGCCGGTCCACCTTTTCGGCCACTGCGGCCCAACCGTTGGCGAAGGCTCGCCACCGAAGGCGCGACGCCGACCTGGGCGACGCTTTGTACCGAACCCACGTCGATCCCCATTTCCAGCGTCGTGGTGCACACGAGGCTGACCGGACGCTGCCGAGCCTTAAGGGCTGCCTCGGCCTCCTCTCGAAGCTCCTTGGAGAGGTTTCCATGATGGGGAAAGAACTCGTTGGGCAACTGCTCCTGCTCGCACAACTGGCGCAACAGGTCCGCATAGAGTTCGACATTCTTTCGACTGTTGGCGAAGACCAGGTTGTGCGTGCCTCGGAGCGTCTGGAAAAGGTGCGCCCCGATGGCATGGACATCCGCGGTTTGTTCATCTTCAGCCAGCGCGGAGTCCACGGAACTGGCAGCACCGACAAGACGCTGGGCATCTGGCTCCTGCGTCCGGTACCCCCGCAGTTGCAGTCGAAGCTCGCCTCCGCCAGAGGGCGATGTGAGGAGGAGCACCTCGCCTCCCGCGCCGGGACGAAGAAAGTCCGCCGCCATGGACATGTCCCCCAGCGTGGCACTGAGCCCTACGCGGGGCACCTTCCGGCGAAGGAGCAATTCCAAGCGATGCAGAAGCGACTGGAGCTGACACCCCCGCTCCGTCCCGATGAAGGCGTGGAGTTCGTCGACGACAACGTGCTCCAGCGCCGACAGAAGTCCCTTCAAGGCGGGCCCCTGCCGGATGAAGAGCGCTTCCAACGACTCAGGGGTAATGAGGAGGATGCCGCTGGGGAATTTGAGCAGCCGGGTTTTGTGCCCTTGAGACACGTCGCCATGCCACCGGTGCACGGGGATGCCCAAACCTTCGCAAAGCCCTTCCAAGCGTTCGAACTGGTCGTTGATGAGCGCCTTGAGCGGCCCTATGTAGATGGCCCGCACACTCCCACCGGCTCCTTCCGCGAGCCGGCTGCAGATCGGCAGGAAGGCCGCCTCGGTCTTCCCGCTCGCCGTTGATGCCGAGAGGATGACGTCGCGCGTTCCACCCTGAATGGGCGAAATGGCGGTCTCCTGGATATCGCGCAGCTCCTTCCAGCCCTGGGCCCAGACCCATCGCTGCACCCTGGGGTGCAGCAAGGCGAAGGAGGACGAGGCGGCGCCCCCGTCAGAGCTTGAAGGAGGCGAGCTCATCGTCCCCGGCTTCCGCCTGAGCGCTGGAGGACTTGACCTTGGAAACGGGCTGAGTCTCCGGGTCGGACTCCGTCAACGGAGCGAGGTCTGGATTTGTCTCCACAGCGAGAGAAATCCCCCCCAACAACTCCTTCCAGTCAGCGGTGGGATTCTGTTCGAGCACGGCCAGGAGGTTGATGAAGGCCGTCACCGTGCTGCGAGGCGTACGAAAGTACGCCTCACCAATCCGCTCCGAACAATGGCTCATGAAGCCCTGGAGTCCGGCATCCGGAATGAGTCCCGCGCTGGCATCCCCCGCCGAATAGACGTGCCGCAGCTTGGTGAGCAACACGTACAGGTCCTCCGGCGTGAGGTTCGCCAATCGGAGCACGGGGGACGTGTAGTCGACGAGTCCTCCTACCGCGAAGGCGTTCTGCGCCAGCCGCGACTGCAGGGCCTCATAGCTGTAGAGCCCCTTGCGCGTATCCATGAGGAATTCAGGCGTGCCTCCCAGGAGGAAACCCAGTCCCTCGGCACTTCCCTGCAAGCAATCGTTGAGGATGCGGAGGATCTGCTCGTAGTTGGAGGTTCGGGCCTTGGTGTTGGCCATCTTGTAGAGGTTGACGAGTTCGTCCAGACACACGAGCAGCCCGTCGTAGCCCGCGAGGCGGACGAAGCGCGCCAGCAACTTCAACTGGTCGTAGACGTCCGCGTCATCAATGATGGAGCGAACTCCCAGCGCCCGCTTCGCATCGGTGCGCGTGGAGAACTCTCCCCGAAGCCACCGAACAGCGTCGGCCTTCAGGGTTTCATTGCCACTGTCGTGGCCACGCCAGTACGCCGCGATGACTTCAGCGAAGTCGTAACCACCCACCAACTCCGACAAGGCCGCGAGCTTCTCGCGAATGACAGCCTCGGGCTGGGCGCCACGGGTGCGCGCCTCGGTGAGGGCGCTGGAGACGAAGCGCTCGACGACGCTGGGAAGTGCGCCTCCTTCGGGTTTGGCACGGGTGGCCAGGTTGCGCATGAGTTCGGCGTACAGGTTGCGCGCCTTGCCATCCGTTGCGTGGATCCGCCGATCCGGATTGAGGTCCGCGTGCACGGTGACCAAGCGCTTCTCCAGCGCGATGGAGCGGATGAGGTTCAGGAAGAAGGTCTTCCCCGAACCATACTCCCCGATAACAAAGCGGATGGCGCTGCCGCCTTCCGCGATGCGCCCCACGTCACGGACCAGGGCCTTCACCTCCTCGACACGTCCGACCTGGATGTGCTGCTGGCCCACCCTGGGAACGACGCCTGCTCGCAACGACTGGACGATGGCGTCCCGGTCCTTCGGCCTGATGCGTCCCTGCGTCACGTCCGTCATGCCACCATCTCCTGTGCTGCCTTGTCGTTAAGTTGAAGAGTCTCATCTCCTTCGAGGACGGGCTCACCGCATACCTCGAAGGCCGCGTCGTTGATGACGTCCAGCGCGCCATCCGTCAGCAGCCCCAGTCCGCTTGCGAGTTGCTCCACCTCGGAGCGAAGCCACTCGGCCCTGGTCACCAATGCCCGGAGCATCGCGGAGTGAGCCGAATCCAATCCCGCGATCTGGCCTGCCCCCTCCACAAGGGGCGCTGGAGTCGGAGAAGCCGGTTCCTCTTCCGCGAAGATACTGCCCAGGAGGCTGGAAACCGCCGCAGTCTCGGTCAGCTTCGCCTGCACGCTCCGCATATCGAGGACAACACCGCCCTTCTTCTTCGCATCCGCCGCCTCTTTCAAGGGCTGGGGTTGGGCGGG
>NZ_RAWD01000317.1:0-10892 GCF_003612065.1 Corallococcus sp. CA047B | reverse complement strand
GGGTAGACTCCGGGGCCATGCGCTTCCAGCCACCGTGGGGTGGGGCCTTCCGGCTCGACACCTTCTTCCACCGCACTCCCGAGGCCCTGCCCGAGGAGACGACGGCGTCCATCCGCTCGGCCATCCTGGGCTCGTCGCTCCTGGGGGAGTCGAACCTGTCGGGGCAGTTCTCCGGCACCTACGGCTTCTCGCTGACGTTCCGCCGGGAGGCCCTGCCGGACGTGACGCGGCGCTTTCCGGCGTTCGCGCCGTACCTGGCGAAGACGCTGCTGTCGGAGTGCAACGCCTTCCTGCTCAATCCCCTGTTGGTGGGACAGGGCCGTGGGGTCGCGGCGCACATCGACCGGAGTCTTGAATTCTACGGTCCCAGTATCGGATGCCCGGTGGCGGTGAGCGTGCTGTATGTCCAGGTTCCGAAGGAACTCCGGGGCGGGGCGCTGCGGCTGTACCACCGGGGAGGTCGGGTGGCGGAGGTGACGCCCCTGGAGCGCGCGCTGGTGATGTTCCGGGGTGACCTGTTGCATGAGGTGGAGGCCATCTCCTCCGGCGCGAAGGGGCTGGAGGACTCGCGGATCAGCCTGGTGGTGGAGCAGTACCGGGCGCCGGAAGCGGAGCTGGCGCGCGTGCCCCGGTTCGAGCTGCGCACGCGCTCGGGGGTGCAGGCGTGAGCGACCTGGAGCTGGAGCTGGATTGGAAGCTGCCGGTGCCGCCGGAGGCGGTGTTCCCCGCGTTCGAGCAGCCCTCGCTCATCCGCCGCTGGTTCGGCGCGCCCCCGGGCTGTCACCGCACGCACGCGCCGGATCCAGGCGCCCTGGGCCAGCCCTACCGGGTGGTGCTGCGGGACGCCCTGGGTCGTTCGTTCGCGCAGGTGGGCTGCGTCGTGGAGGCGGAGCCACCGAAGTCGTTGGCGCTTGAAATGGATTGGGAGGGCGGGCCGGTGCCGTCAGGACGCACCCGGGCGGAGCTGGCCTTCCACCCCACCAATGATGGAGGCACGCGGGTCCAGGTGCGCCAGGGTCCGTTCGCGGAAGCCGCGGCCCGCGACGCGCACCGGGCCTACTGGGAGGTGTGCCTGGGGCGGCTCGGGCGCGTGGTGGCGGGCGAGGCGGTGCCGTGCTTCGAGGAGTTCTGGGAGGAGTCGCGCGGCTTCGTGGGGCTGCTGGGCGTGGCGGCGTACGCGGTGCTGGCGGGCCTGCGCGAGGCGGGCGCGCCCCCGGAGGCGGTGTCCCAGGTGGAGGACGTGCTCTACACGCACCTCACCCGGCTGCGCGAGGACACCGCGGAGGTGCTGGGCGCGGTGCTCCAGTCGCGGGTGGAGGGCGGCGCGAGCTGACGGTGCGCGCGGTGGCTACGGCTGGCAGGGCGTCTGGTTGTCATTGCCGAGGATGCTGAGCTCGAAGGGCGAACCGGAGTAGGCGCGGTCCGCCAGCTGCTGCACGCGGCAGGTGGGCAGCAGGGGGTTGTTCTCCACGGAGAACCCCTGCTCCACCGCGAGCAGCGACTCCAGGCCCAGGCCGGTGAGGCTGGGGTTGTCCGTGAGCTTGAGGAACTGGAGGTAGCGCAGCTCGTTGAGCCGGGACAGCTCCTGCAGGTCCCGGTTGTAGCGGACCGACAGGCGCTCCATCCGCAGCAGGGGCCCGAAGCCGCCCAGGTCGGTGAGCATGGGGTTCAACTCCACGGTGAGGCTGAAGATGGCTTCGAGGGACTCCAGGTCCGTCACCCGCTGAAGGCGGGCGTTGTTGCGCAGGGTGAACGACTCCGACACGGTCCGCAGCGACGACATGCCGCCCGCGGACTCCAGCGCGGCGTTGTCACCGATGAGCACCGAGCCCGCGCGGATGAGATTGGGGAGGAAGCCCGTCATCGTCTGGAGCTTCGCGTTCCGGGCCACGGTGATGGAGTTGGCGGAGATGAGGGTGTCGAACCCCGCCAGCGACGTCAGCGCGCCGTTGGAGAAGATGTCGAGGTGTTCGACGGTGCGCAGCCCGGGCAGTCCCGCCAGGGATTCCAGCGCCGCGTTCTGGGACAGCGACAGGCCTTCGGCGGAGGCGAGCGCGGGAAGGCTGAACGTGCGCAGCTTCGGGTTGCGCTGCACGGCGAGTCCCCCGGGGAGGCTGGTGACGTAGGGGAACGTGAACGTCTCCAGCAGGGCGTTCTCCGAAACGCCCAGTTCATTCCGGGGCGTCAGCGCGCGCAGTCCGTCGAGGGAGGCGAGCTGGGGATTGCCACGCACCGACAGGTTCCGGTCCACGTGGACCTGCGACCCGGCCGCGTCACCGAGCGCCGCCGTGGCGAGCACCGCGTTGTCATTCAGCGCGACGTCCCGGGCGAAGCGCAGGCCGGGCAGGGCGACGTGGGTGAGCAGCGCGTTGGACTCGATGCCCAGGGAGCCCTGGACGACGGACAGCTCCGGCAGGGTGAGCCCCGTCAGCGTCTCACTGGTGAAGCGCAGGTCTCCCGTGACACGGGTGACGCCCTGGAGGACCGCGAGGTCCGCCGCGTCCGCCACCACGTAGGTGCCCTCGTAGACGCGCGTGGACTGGCACACGGTGAGGATGACGGCGGGCTCCGTGTCGGCATCCCGCTGGCCATTGCCGTTGAGGTCGCCGTAGGCGTCCACCCGGGTGCCGGGGCGCCCGCAGCGTCCTCCGGCCGGCTCGGGCTGGAGCTGGAACTGGAGCCGGGGGGTGTCCACCTCGCAGAAGGGATGGGAGGCCTGGACCTCCGAGGGGTCGAGCACGCCGTTGCCGTCCGCGTCCTCGCCGGCCTCCAGCACCGTCGCGATGGAGGGACAGAGGACGTGGGTCGCCACCGGACGGACGCGCGCGCGCACGGGCACGGCGCCCTGGCAGGTGTGGACCTCGCGGGTGACTTCCTCGTCGTCCAGCGTGCCGTTGCCGTTCGTGTCGAGCCCCGCCTGGGTCACCTGTCCGCCGTCCGGGCACGGGGTGCCGGGGTCCAGCTTCAGCGTCCGCACCACCACCTGCGCGGGCGTGGGCTCGAAGGTGGGGGCCTTGGCGCAGGCGTACTGGGTGAGCGTGACTTCGTCCGCCCCCAGCTCGCCGTCCTCGTTCAAGTCCAACCCCGTCTGGAGGGCCTGGCCCCCGTACGGGCACGCGGCGCCCGGCGGCTCGGGGAGGATTCGCGAGCGGGCCAGTTGGCCCGGGGAGAGCACGGTGAGGTCGAGCGGCGTGCAGCCTCCCGCGAAGAGGCAGAGGGCCACCCAGGTGCTCCATGTCCGCCGCATGCGTCGCATCTCCTGAAGGTCCGGGTCGCTCGCAACGCCGCGACGATACCGGGCCCGGTTCCTTTCATACGGGAGGTGGGGGCCTTCCGGGTCGTCGGGCTCCCCGACAGGCGGGTAGCAAGGATTGACAGGCTCCTGTCGAATTGACAGGTTCCTGCCCATGTCGCCACTGCCCAGGGACGCCGCCGCCTTCACCGACCTCATCTTGGAAGTGTTCCAGTTGAACGGGCTGCTGCTCCAGGCCGGGGACCGGCTGAGCGCTCCGGCGGGGCTGACGAGTGCGCGCTGGCAGGTGCTGGGTGTCATCGACCACGGGCCCGCCACGGTGGCGGCGGTGGCGCGCACCATGGGCCTTGCCCGGCAGAGCGTGCAGCAGACGGCGGATGCGCTCGCGAGCGACGGCTTCGTCACGTACGTGGAGAACCCCCATCACCAGCGCGCGAAGCTGCTCTCGCTGACGGCGGCGGGACGGCGCGCCCTGCGCAAGGTGGAGGCCGCGCATGCCGCGTGGGCGAACCGGCTGGGGGCGAGCCTCGCTCCGGGGCTCCTGTCCGCGGCGGTCGAAGGTGTTCGCGAAGCGCGCCTGCGGCTCGAGAAGGACCTCACCCCGGAGGACGGTGCCCATGAAACATGACGCCTGTATTCCATTGCTCCCGTGCGTCGCCATTGAGCCGACGCTGACGTTCTACGGACTGTTGGGTTTCGAGGTGACGTACCAGCAGCGCAACCCGAACCCCTACGCGGCCACCCGGCGCGGCGGTGCCCACCTGCACTTCTTCGGGCTGAAGGGGTTGGATCCCCAGACGGCCTTCAGCAGTTGTCTGGTCATCGTGGAGGAGGTGGAGGCGCTGCACGCGACCTTCGCGGAGGCGCTGCGAAAGGCCTACGGCCGGATTCCCCTCAAGGGCCTGCCGCGCGTGACGCGCATGAAGAAGGGGCAGACGCGCTTCACCGTCGTCGACCCGTCGGGCAACTCGGTCATGTTCATCCGGCGCGACGAACCCGGCGGCCATGGAGAGGAAGAGGCGAGGCCGGTGTCGCTCCTCGGCAAGGCGCTGAAGACGGCCCGCCGTCTGCGGGACTTCAAGAACGACGACGTCGCGGCGGCGAAGGTCCTGGATGTCGCGCTGAGGAAGGCGGACGCCGGCACGGTGGAGGAGCGCGGCCGGGCGCTCGCGGCACGGGCGGAGCTGGCCGTGGCCCTGGGGGATGTGCCCCGTGCCCGGGAATTGGCGCGGGACATCGATGCACTCGCGCTTCCGGCGTCAGCGCGTGAGGCGCTCCGGGCGGAGCTGGACGCCATCGAACAGCTCGCCCGGACGCAGCGGTAGCGGGCCGCTCAGGACGCCAGGGCTTCCGGACTGGCGTGGGCGTCCTCCATGGGGACGTGGGCCTCCGCGTCCTTGGTCTTCGCGATGCGCTCATCCAGCTCCGCGCACAGGTGTTCGAAGACCTCCTTGTTGAGCGTGCCCTTCTGGTAGGCGTCGAAGAGAGCGTCCTTCTCCACGATGAGGACGCGGCGGGCGGCCTCCTGGTGCTCCTCCTCGTGGAAGCGCGTGGACTGCTGCTTGAGCGCGGCGAGCTCCTGCTCCACCGCCGCGGCCTTCTCCTGGTACTCGCGCTCCATGGGCTCCAGCACGTCCACGGGGATTTCGCGCGAGCGGCGCATGGCCTCCAGCGACGCGATGGCGGCGTGGATGGCGCCCAGCCGGCCGCGGGCCAGCTCATACTTCTCCTGGTAGATGTCCTTGATGCCGGTGATGCCCAGGCGCTTGAGGAGCGGGGCGACGGTGAGGCCCTGGAAGATGATGGAGAGCACCACCACGCCGAACGTCATGTTCACCAGCATCTCGCGGTGGGCGAAGTCCTCCGGAAGACCGAGCACCAGCACCATGGACACCGCGCCCCTGAGGCCACTCCAGGTGAGCACCGCGCTCCAACTCCACGGAAGCCGCTCCGACGTGAAGCGCAACAGGCCGGACACGCCGTAGACGACCACCGCGCGGCCCACGACCACCGCGCCGTACGCCAGCAGGATGGGCTGCCACGACGCCAAGAGCGACGTGAGCTGCACCTCCAGGCCGATGAGCAGGAACACCACCGAGTTGAGCGCGAACGCCAGGTACTCCCAGAAGCTCTCCACCGCGACGCGCGTGGTGGGGCTCATGCTCAGCCGTGCCGCCCAGTTGCCACACAGCATGCCGGCCACCACCGTCGCGATGACGCCCGAGTAGTGGAAGTGTTCGGCCACCACGAACGAACCGTAGGCCGCGATCATCGTGAGGGTGATTTCCACCATCGCGTCGTCCACGCGCTGCATGACCTGCGCGACCACGAAGCCCACCGCCGCGCCAATGACGACGCCCATGCCGGCGATCTTGATGAAGTCCCAGGTCGCCCCGCCCACGGTGAACTTCTCCCCGTTGGCCACGCTCACGACAAGCATGAACAGCACCACGGCGGTGCCGTCATTGAGCAGGCTTTCGCCCTCCACCAGGATGGCCAGTCGCTTGGGCGCGCCCAGCGCCTTGAACAGGCCCACCACCGCGATGGGGTCCGTGGACACGATGAGCGACGCGAACACCATCGCGTGGATGAGGCCGAAGCCCTCCAGGTAGTTCATCCCCTTCATCGCCGGCGACAGCAGCAGCGCCGTGAGTCCCATGGACGCCACCACGCCGGGAATCGCCAGCGAGGTGATGGTCAGCTTGTTCTTCCAGAACTTGCGGAAGTCGACGTGGAAGGCCGCCTCGAACAGCAGGCCCGGCAGCAACACGGCGAACAGCAGTTCCTTCGTCAGGTGCGGCGGTTCGAAGATGTGCACCACGCCCAGGCCGAGGCCCGCCAGCACCAGCGCCACCGTGTACGGAAACTTGAAGTAGCGCGCCGCGATCGCCACCGCGGTCGCGATGGAGAACAGCAGCACGAAGGCTGATTCGAAGTGCATGAAGCCCCAACCCGTTTGTGCTCAAAAAGGGGTGCACCCTATCGCGTGCGCGGGGCGGGTGAGGAGCCCCCACGGGTGAAAAACGAGAGGGCGGCCGAGCGGGCCACGGGGTCATCCGCACCCTGGACACGCGACGGGCTGGCGCATGGGCTTGAAGGGATGTGCCTCCCGCGTGGATCCGCCGCACGGGCCTCCCCGTGCACTGTGGGCCGCTGGACGGCCGGGCGTCGGATGGCCGGACGTCGCGTCGAGGATGCGTTGTGACGCCCCCGTGCGAGGACTAGAAGCGAAGGGATGATGGACCTCTTCCTGATGTCTCCCCCGGGGCGGGGCTGGGCCCTGCGCGGCCGGGCGAACTTCCGCAGCCGCGAGGCCGCTCCCGCGGATGCACGCGGCGCGAGGCGGGAATGGCTGACGTTGGCGCGGCACATCGAAGCGCGCGGAGGCACGGTGGTGGCGCTGCCTTCGCCCTCGGACGTGCTGACGGGCATGCCCTACTCGGCCGAGTGCGGTCAGGTGGTGGCCCGCGAAGGGCAGGCCCCGCTGTTCCTCCTGCCCCGGATGATGAGCGCGCACCGCTTCGCTGAGAGCGAGCACTGGGCGCCGCTGGCCCGGCGCATGGGGATGGAGGTGGTGGAGCCGGGCCCGGGCGTCTGGGAGGCGCACGGCGACGTGGCGACGTTCGACGGCGTGACGCTGCTGTTCTGGGGCGGGCGCACCACGCTGGAGGGACTGGAGGCCGCGGAGCCCCACTTCCCCGGCGAGCTGCTGCGCGTGCAGGTGCGCGAGCCCGCGTTCCACGGGAACATGGCGGTGCTGCCCCTGCCGGCGGTGGACCGGCTGCTGGTGTGCCCGGACGTGATGGCGCCGGAGTCGGTGGCGCTCCTGGAGCAGCGCTTCGGCGCGGACCGGCTGGTGCGGGTGACGGAGGCGGACATCCGCCGCTATGCGACCAACGGACTGCCCCTGGGCAGGGACCTGCTCGCGCCCACGGTGATGCCGCCGCACGTGGTGGACCTGTTGCAGGGGCTGGGCATGCGCGTGGTGCCCATGCCGATGCCAGAGTTGACGGAGAAGGGCGGCGGCTCCTCGCGGTGTCTGGTATCGCGCGCCACGGTGGACGCAAGCCGCGTCCAGCTCCCCGCCGAGTACCGGTTGGACGCGGTGGCGAAGGACATCGAAGCCGATGGCGGGTGAGCTCGCGCCGCTGGCCCAGGCGTTCTTCGCCGCGAACCCGGAGCTGTCGTTGCAGGCGCTGGGCTCCGGCGTGCACGTCCCGTCGCTGGACCTGGCGCCCGCCGGCATCCCGGTGACGCACCTGCTGGCGGAGCACAACGCGGAGCTGGCGCGGCAGTACCTCACGCTCAACCAGCTCGCCTTCGGTGGCATCGGCGTGCCGCGTTGGGTGCTGTCGGACCTGTACCTGTTGCCCGGGGCCATTGGATTGCTGCGCTGTCCCGCGCGGCTGTTGAAGGCGCCCGCGCGCGAACGGTTGCTGCTGGCGGATGAGGAGCTGGCCATTGGCGCGGCCTGCTACGTGGCGCCGTCGCTGACGCCGGGGCTCTTCGTGGGCGTGTCGCTGTTCAGCTTCCTGCCGGGGCGGGGTGCCTCGTCATGGGTGAAGACGCTCACGCTGGGCATGGTGCGCGCGAAGCGGCTGCGCGGCGTCACCCAGTGGGACAATCCCGCGGTGCGGGTGCACACGCGGCTGGGGCCCATGCGGCTCGTGGGGCGCGTGCCCGGCGGACACGACTACGACGAGCGCACCTTCGTCTATGAGACCGACCTGGGCGACGAGGCCCGCGTCGCGCAGGCCATGGCACGCGGCGAGGAGCAGGCTCCCGCCACGCGCATCCCCGTCACGGACCTGGTGGCGCTGGGCTCACTTCTGGACCGCGCGGAAGCGGGGGCCCGGTTGGAGCTGGTGCCTCCCGGGCAGGACGCGGGCCACGTGCTGGTGCGCGAGCTGCACGGTTAGGCCGGAGCCGGAGCGCTCGGGTATTCGTCGTCCTGGTCCAGGGCCTTGCGCAGGGCGCTGGCGCCGTCGGTGACGATGGGCGCGCCGTGCGCGAAGCAGACGGTCTGGATGGGCAGGTGGTCCAGGATGCGCTGGATGCTGGCGCGGGTGCGCATGGGCTCATCCTGGTATTCGCCCGGGACGAACTTCGGCGTGCCCTTGCCCTCGCGCGACAGCAGGTCGGAGATGAAGACGACCGCGTGCGGGCTCTTCTGCAGCCAGAGCGTGTACATGGACTCGGTGGGGCCGGGCGTCTGGAAGGTGTTGATGCCGCCGGGCAGCGTGTGGCCGGCCACGTATTCGAAGTCTGGCTTTTCCTCCAGGCCCTGGGCGCCTTCCGGAGCCCAGACGGGAATGCCGAACGCCTTGCGCATGCGCCACGCGGAGCGCTGGTGGTTGCCCGCGGTGATGACGATGGCTTCAAGGTTGCCCAGCTCGCGCAGGGCCTTCTCGTCGATGGGCAACGGGTCGATGAGGGTGACGGTGCCGTCGTCATCCACCACCGCGTACGCGTCGCTGCGACCGCCGCCGATCCGGTCGTCCTTGACCGTCCAGTGATGCACTCCCGGGACGACCTCGACCGTCTTCCTCGCCTGGGCCTTGGGCTCGCTCATGCGGCCAAATCTAGGCACCGGCGCCGGGATGACACGGGCGCCCGCTCCTCTGCCTGCCAGCCCTTCCAGCAGCCCCTTCGCATCGTCCGTGCCGCACTCACCTTTGTCCTGGCGCCAGGGAGGAACGCGATGCGACCGCTCGTGCTGTTCGATGGGGATTGTGGCTTCTGCAAGCGCTGGGTGGAGCGCTGGCGCGGTGATACGGAAGGCCGCGTGCGCTTCGTCCGCGCCAGCGGGTGGCTGCTCACGCTGCTGGGCATCCCGAAGAAGGACATGCGCCGGGCGATGCAACTCGTGGAGCCCTCGGGGCGCCGCTCGTCCGGAGCGGAGGCGGTCTTCCGGATGCTCGTCTGGTCGCCTCACGCGGGGACGCGCTTCGCCGCGCGGCTGGGGCTCCTGCCCGGCATCAAGCAGGGCGCGGGCGCGGTGTATTCGCTCATCGCGCGCCACCGGCGTCGCGCGTCGCGCCTGGACACGTGGTTGTTCAGCCGGGTGACGGAACCCGCCAGTCACCGGCTGGTGCGGTGGGCCTTCCTGCGCCTCTTGGGAGGCACCTTCCTCATCGCCTTCACGTCGCTGGGGCGCCAGATGCTGGGCCTCTATGGCGACAAGGGCATCCGTCCCATCCGCGAGGTGGCGAAGTCCGAGCGTTGGGCCGCGCAGGGCAAATGGCGGCGGCCGTCGGTGTTCTGGCTGGATGCGTCCGACGCGGCGCTGGTGCGGGGATGTCGCGCGGGGCAGGCGTTGTCGCTGGCGCTGATCCTCAACGTGGCCCCGGCGCTGAGCGCGAAGGCGCTGTGGGCGCTGTACCTGTCGTATGTGTCCCTGGGGCGCGAGTTCCTGTCGTTCCAGTGGGACGTGCTGCTGTTGGAGATGGGGGTGCTGGGCGCGCTCACCGCGCCGGCAGGCCTGCGGCCCGGACTGGGGAAGCGGGACGTGTCGGCGGTGGAGGTGTTCCTCTTCCGGATGCTCGTGTTCCGGCTCTACTTCGGCTCGGGGGTGAGCAAGTTCCACTCGGGGGACCGGACGTGGCGTGAGCTGCGCGCGTGCGACGTGTACTTCGAGACCGCGCCCCTGCCCACGCGGGGCGGCTGGGTCGCGCACCAGCTTCCACGTGCAGTGCGCCACGCGGGCACCGCAGGGGTGCTGGCGGTGGAGACGGCGGTGCCCTTCCTCTCCTTCGGACCCCGGCGCGTGCGGCAGGTCGCCTTCGCCACCCTCGCGGCGTTGCAGGCGGCCATCATCACCACGGGCAACTACGGCTTCTTCAACTTCCAGTCGCTGGCCCTGGGGCTGTGGCTGCTGGACGACGCGGCCCTGCGGCGCGTGCTTCCCGAACGCCTGTGGCGGGACGCCGGGCCCGCGCGGCGGCCGTCGGTTTTGAGCACGGCGGTGTCCTCGGTCGCGGCGGTGCCGTTCCTGGCGCTCGGCACCACGGAGCTGCTGCGACGGATGGGGTGGTGGCCGCGCGGTCCGGCGCGCGTGGTGGAGGCGGTGGGGTGGCTGGAGGACCGGGCGCATCCGCTGCACTCGGTGAACTCCTATGGCCTGTTCGCGGTGATGACGGTGGACCGGCCGGAGATCACCGTGGAGGGCTCGGACGACGGCGAGCACTGGGTGGAGTATCCCTTCCGCTACAAGACCGCGGCGGTGGACCGGCCACCGCGTCAGGTGGCGCCCCACCAGCCCCGGCTGGACTGGCAGATGTGGTTCGCGGCGCTGGGCGGGCCGCCTTCATGGTTCCTGTCCCTGCTGGAGCGGCTGCTGGAGGGCTCGCCGGAGGTCCTGGGGCTGTTCGCGGCCAATCCCTTTCCGGACCATCCACCCCGTCTGGTGCGCGCGGTGCTCCATGACTACCGGATGACGTCCCGCGAGGAGCGTCAGCGCACCGGGGCCTGGTGGAAGCGGGAGCCGCGGGGGCTGTATGTGTCACCCCTGACCCTCACGCCCTTCACGACGCGTACGGTAGGGGGACCCCGACTGTCCTGGCATGTCTAGGAATGACGCACGGTGCGCGATGGGCCCACACGTGAAACGGGTGCTGCGCGGGGTGGGCAATCCCAATCG
>NZ_RAWD01000316.1:0-10895 GCF_003612065.1 Corallococcus sp. CA047B | reverse complement strand
GTTCCGGGGCCACCACCGCCGGGGGCGTCCCGTCTGTCCCGGTGTCCGGGGCTGACGCGGGGGCCGTCTTCAGGCGCTCCAGGGTGGTGCGCGCGGCTGCCTGCTCGGCCTCCTTCTTGTTGCGGCCCGTGGCGCGGGCGTACACGACCTCCCCGATGCACACCTCCACCTCGAACACTTTGGAGTGCTCCGGGCCGGACTCGGCCACCACCCGGTAGCGCGGCGACAGCTTGAGCTTCTCGTGGGACATCTCCTGGAGGAGCGTCTTGTAGTCCAGGCGGCCCGCGCCGGAGGCCACCTCGTCCAGCGGCTCCCCGAAGCACCGGTCCACCAGCGCCAGCGCCGGCTCCAGGCCGCCGTTCAGGTAGACGGCGCCCAGCACCGCTTCCAGCGCGTCCGCGAGGATGGAGTTCTTGTCCCGCCCGCCCGACTGGGACTCGCCCCGGCCCAGGAGCAGCAATTCGCCCAGGCGCAGGCTCCGCGCCACGCGCGCCAGGCCCTCCTCGTGGACGATGCGGGCGCGCATCTTGGTGAGCTCGCCTTCGGGCATGCCCGGGCAGCGGTCCATGAGCCGGTGGCTCACGGCCAGGTCCACGACGGCGTCGCCCAGGAACTCCAGGCGCTGGTTGTCCTTGAGGTTCTGGTCGCGGTTCTCGTTGGCGTACGTCTTGTGCGTGAGTGCCTCCAGCGCGAGGTCGCGCTTGAGGAACGTCACGCCCAGGCGGCCTTCCAGCGCCTGCACCCGTTCCACCAGGGTCATCTTCTCCACGGGCGTCTCACTCCTGGGGGGCGTCCGGGCCCACGAGGCGCACGGCCTCGGGAGCGACCTTCAACAGGTCCGCGACCATCCGCACCACGCCCGGGAATTCATCCAGTTCGAAGCGGCCCGCCCACACCTTGCCCTGCGTGCCCGCCAGCATCCCCCGGAAGGTGCGCCCGGCGATGCGCGCGGCGGCGAAGCGGTAGGCCCTGCCCTCCACCTGGAACTGGGCCAGCAGCTCCAGGCTGCTGCGCGGCGGCACCAGGGCCTGGGCGCCGAACTTCTCCACGATCTCCACGAAGCGCACCGGCCCCGCGCCCGCCGTCACCGGCGTCCGCGTCAGGGTGGGCTCGCCGAAGAGCGCCGCCAGGTAGCCCGTCAGCGCCCCGCGCTCGCGGAACTCCGAAAGCTCGAGGATGTGACCTGCCGCGGTGGGCAGGTCCTCACCGCCACGCAGGGCCTGGGCGACGCGGAAGTTGCCCTGGCGGTCCGACACAAGCTTCACCGCGAGGTGGCCCTCCTTCACCGTCGTGGACAGCTCCAGCGACTGCGGATCCACGTCCGCGGGCAGGCCCAGCAGCTGCAATTCCTCCGAGCGGCGCTGCAGGTGGAAGACGTGGTCGCTGAAGGTGTCCAGCAGCAGCGCCTGCATCTCCTCCGCCGCGTCAATGGCGGACAGCAGGATGGGCGTCATGCCCACCACCGCCGCGGGGGCGATGGGGATGAGCCGGTCCCCCACCACCTGGAAGGTCACCTCGGTGATGAAGTCCTTGGTGATGGGGTTCACCAGGGACGCGGCCTCCAGGTCCAGCATCACCTCGATGCCGGAGGGCTCCTCCCGCACCTGGAGTCCCAGCTCCCGTAACCGAGCGGTGTCCATCAGGCCCCTTTGAACGTTTCGCGGGCGATGATGGTGCGCTGGATCTCGCTCGTGCCCTCGCCAATCTCACAGAGCTTGGCGTCGCGCAGGTAGCGCTCCACGGGGAACTCGCGCGTGTAGCCGTAGCCGCCGTGGATCTGCACGGCCTTGTTGCAGCCGCGCATGGCCGCCTCGGAGGCGAACAGCTTCGCCATGGAGGCCTCCTCGGAGTACGGCTGACCCGCGTCCGCGAGGCGCGCCGCGCGGTGCACCAACAGGCGCGCCGCCTCCAGCTCCGTCTTCATGTCCGCCATCATCCAGCGCAGGCCCTGGAACTCGCTGATGGGCTGGCCGAACGCGGAGCGGTCCTTCGAGTACGCGACCGACTCCTCCAGCGCCCCGCGCAAGAGGCCCACCGACAGCGCGCCGATGGTGATGCGGCCCTTGTCGAGGATCTTCAGCGTGTCGATGAAGCCCCGGTCCACCTCGCCGACGATGGCGTCGTCGCCCAGCTCCACGTTCTCCAGGATGAGCTCCGCCGTGTCCGAGGAGCGCATGCCCAGCTTCCCGTGGATGGCGCGCTGGCTGAAGCCCGGCACGCCCTTCTCCAGCACGAAGGCGGTGATGCCCTTCTGGCGCTTCTCCGGCGACGTGAGCGCGAGCACCACGAACACGTCACCCACCGTGCCCTGGGTGATGAACATCTTGGCGCCGTTGAGCACCCACTTGTCGCCCTTGCGGACGGCGGTGGTGCGCATGCCGGACGCGTCAGAGCCGGATCCCGGCTCGGTGAGGCCCCACGCGCCCAGCCACTCGCCGGTGGCCAGCTTCGGCAGGTAGCGCTGGTGCTGCGCCTTGTTGCCAAAGACGCGCACGTGGCTGGTGCCCAGGCCGTTGTGGCTGGCCACCGTGAGGGCGAGCGAGCCGTCGTAGCGGGCGATCTCCTCCACGGCCACCGCCACGGCGAGCGAGTCCATGGCCGCCCCGCCGTACTCCTCGGAGACGAGCATGCCCAGCACGCCCAGCTGGCCCAGCTCCTTCACGACCTCCATGGGGAACTTCTCGTCCTTGTCCCACTCGCGCGCGTACGGCTTCACGCGGCGTTCGCAGAATTCACGGAGGGAGGCCTGGAGGGCGCGGTGGCTGTCGGGAAGTTCGAAGTCCATGGTCGGGCGGGGAATCTAGCTCAGGTGGGGACGACTCAAACGGGATACACACCGTGCTTCTTTTCCGCACGGGGCTGGAAGCGCTCCGCGTACAGCGCATACCGCTGCAACAGCTCGCCGCGCAGGGAATCCCCCGGAATCACCGCGTCGATGATGAGCTCGCTGGCCAGCTTGTAGATGTCCACGTCCTGCTTGTACTCGTCGCGCAGCTTCTGGACGAAGGCCGGTCGCTCGGCCTCCGGCAGCTCTTGAATCTTGTTGAAGTAGACGGCGTTCACCGCCGCCTCCGGGCCCATCACGGCGATCATCGCCTGGGGCAGCGCCAGGGTGGCCTCCGGGGCGAAGCCGGGGCCGCTCATGGCGTAGAGGCCCGCGCCGTACGCCTTGCGCACCACCACGCAGATGCGCGGCACGCTGGCCTCCGACACCGCGGAGATCATCTTCGCGCCCGCGCGGATGATGCCCGCCCGCTCCACCTTGGTGCCGATCATGAACCCCGGCACGTCCGCCAGGTACAGCAGCGGGATGTTGAACGCGTCACACAGCCAGATGAACCGGGCCGCCTTGTCCGCGCTGTCCACGAACAGCACGCCGCCCTTGTACTTGGGCTGGTTCGCCACGATGCCCACCGGCTGACCGCCGATGCGCGCGAGGCCCGTGATGATCTCCTGCGCGAAGAGCTTCTTCACCTCGAACCAGCTGCCCTCGTCGATGAGCTCCGTGATGAGGGCGTGCATGTCGAAGGGCTTGTTCTGATCCGGCGGGATGATCTCATCCACGCGCTTGCCGCTGTGCTTCGGGGCCTTGAGCTCCGCGCGCGGCGCCGGCTTCGTGAAGTTCTCCGGGAAGAACGCCAGGTACTGCTTCGCCGCGGCGATGGCCTCCTGCTCCGTCTTCACCAGCACGTCGCCCACGCCGGACACGGAGCAGTGCATCTTCGCGCCGCCCATCTCCTCCAGCGTGACCTTCTCGCCAATGACCATCTCCGCCATGCGCGGGCTGCCCAGGTACATGGACGCGTTGCCGTCCACCATGATGACCAGGTCGCAGAACGCGGGAATGTACGCGCCACCGGCGGCGGACGGACCGAAGAGCAGGCAGATCTGCGGCACCACGCCCGACAGGTGCACCTCGTTGTAGAAGATGCGGCCCGCGCCCCGGCGGCCAGGGAACATGTCCACCTGGTCGGTGATGCGCGCCCCCGCGGAGTCCACCAGGTACAGGAGCGGACAGCGCGACGCCTTCGCCGTCTCCTGGATGCGGAGGATCTTCTCCACCGTGCGGGCGCCCCAGCTGCCGGCCTTCACCGTGGAGTCGTTGGCCATGATGGCCACGGTGCGGCCCGCGATGCGCCCAAGGCCCGTGATGACACCGTCGGAGGGCAGGTCCGCGTCCAGGTTGTTGGCGAGCTTGCCGTCCTCCACGAAAGAGTCCGCGTCCACCAGCAGGCGGATGCGCTCACGGGCGAAGAGCTTGCCGGCCTCGGCGTTCTTCGCGTGGTACTTCGGCGCACCACCCTTCTCCACCTGGGCGATCGTCTCGAGCAGCTTCTGGTCGTAGGACATGGCCCGGGCCACATACCAAAAACCCCCCTGGCCTGGCTGCCTTCTTGCCATGGGTCCCGCCGGACGTGCCGTCCAGCGGACGACGCGAGGGGCCACGGTGAAGCACACCGGGGGCTGGCACCTGGGGCTTCCCTGCCTACCTTGATGTTGCACGAGGGGGGTGCACCCAGGCGGGCCACCCCACCCCGTGATTCATACCGGCCCAGGAGGGACCCATGTTCGGAGTGAAGAAGAAGACGTGGCAGGCGAAGGCTCTGGCCAAGAGCAAGATCTACCGCCAGTTCCTGGCGCACCAGCTGCTCGACCAGGTTCCCGAGTACGCCGACCTCGCCTCGAAGAAGGCCCGGAAGTCCTGGGACAACTTCGATGCCGACGACGCGCTGCGGTATGTGGGATTGACGACGTACAAGCCGGTGAGCTCGGGCCTGGGCGGCATTGGCGCGTTCCTGCTGGGCGCCGCCGCGGGCAGCATCGTGGCGCTGCTGCTGGCGCCGCGTCCGGGCACCGAGCTGCGCACCACCGTCAAGGACAAGGCGATGGGCTACATCAACAAGCAGGGCGTGAACATCGGCGGGGAGAAGACCGCGAGCGCTTAAGCACCCAAGCGGACCGCCGTCGTGACGGGTGAGGCACCCGTCACCCCGCGCCGGGCCGCTGCACGAAGCAGTGTCAGGGGCGGAAGTTCGCGGGCGACCGCGGGCTTGCCGCCCCTGTCGCTTTCGCGGGGCTCAGCGGCCTTTATAGACAGGAGGACGCTTCTCCGCGAAGGCGCGGAGCCCTTCCAGCCGGTCCTCCGTCTTGAGCACCTCTTCGTACTTCTTGAGCTCCAGCGCGAGCGCATCATCCAGCTCCAGGCCCGTGCCCTCGTCGATGGCGTGCTTCGCCGTGGCCACCGCCACGGGCGCGTTCTCCACCACGGCCTCCGCGAGCTGGAAGGCGACCTGGAGCAGGTGCCCTTCCGGGGCCAGCCGGTTGACCAGGCCGATGCTGAAGGCCTCCGCCGCGTTGACGCGCCGGGCGGTGAGGATGAGGTCCTTCGCGCGCCCCGGGCCAATGAGCCGTGCCAGCCGCTGGGTGCCGCCGCCGCCGGGGATGATGCCCAGCTTCACCTCGGTAAGTCCCAGCTCCGTGGCCGGCGAGGCGACGCGCAGGTCGCACGCCAGCGCCAGCTCCGTGCCGCCGCCGAAGGCCGCGCCGTTGATGGCGGCGATGAAGACGCAGTCGCTCTTTTCAACCGAGCGGAAGGTGCTGCGCAGGCCGTCCAGGAAGGCGCGCACCTCCGGCTCCGCCATGCCGGCGCGCTCCTTGAGGTCCGCGCCCGCGCAGAAGGCCTTGTCGCCCGCGCCGGTGATGATGACCGCGCGCACGTCGCGGTTGGCGGAGACACGGGCCACGAGCTGGCCCAGCTCCTGGAGCATCGCGCGGCTGATGGCGTTGCGGCGGCTCTCCCCGTCGATGGTCCAGATCTCGATGGCGCCGCGGGCGTCGACCTTGAACTCCGGCATCTTCGCTCCCCGTGTCGGGCCGCATCGGGCGGCCCGCGTGAATGGCGCGCAGCCTGTGACGGGTTCTCCAGTCTGGCAAGCCGTAAACGGATAGGATTTCGCCCATGCCTTCGTGCCCTCCGACGAAACGCCCATGGCAATGGTCGCCTGGACCGAGCACCGTCCTCGCCCTGCTCGTGCTGGCCCTGCCCCTGGTGGCGCTGGCGCGCGGCGGCGGGGGCGAGCACTACACCTCCGGAAGGGACAGGAGCAGCGGCGGCGGCGGAGGCGATGGCCTGCCCCTCTGGCTCCTCTTCGACCTGGTTCGGATGATCTTCCTGTACCCGAAGGTCACCCTGCCCCTGCTGCTCATCGGCGGCGCGCTGTACTGGCTCTACAAGCGCAACCTGCACCCCACCGCCACCACGCAGCGCGCGTTGGATCAACGCGAGGCGGAGGCGCGCACGGAGGTGTCCGGCCGCGACGTGCAGGGCTGGACCAACGCGCTGAAGCTCAAGGACCCGTCGTTCGAACTCCAGCCCACGCTGGACAAGGTGCGCTGGCTCTTCCTGGAACTGCAGAAGTCGTGGTTCCGCCGCGACATGACGCCCGTGCGCCCCTTCCTGTCGGACGCGACGTGGCAGCGCTTCAACGTGCAGCTCCAGCTCATGAAGGCCCAGGGCGTGCGCGACGCGCTGGCGGACATGCAGGTGCAGGACGTGCAGCTCATCGGGCTGCACCAGACGGCCTGGTACGACTCCATCCACGTGCGCGTGCGCGCCAGCATCCGCGACACGGACGTGCCCGCGGACCAGACGGACGCGCAGGCCATGGCCGCCGCGAAGAAGGTGGCGGCGGAGTCCTTCACGGAGGTGTGGACCTTCGTGCGCAAGCCCGGCGCGCAGACGCGCATCGGGGAGGATCTGTTCCAGGGCAAGTGCCCCAACTGCGGCGCCCCGTACAAGGGCGGCGCGTCCAACACCTGTGAGTTCTGCAACGCGGTGGTGAACTCCGGCAACTACGACTGGACGCTCGCGGAGATCACCCAGGGCGTGGAGCACGTGCGCCACCACAAGCAGGTGGACGGCCTGATGCAGGCCCGCGCGGACGACCCGGCGCTGAACCTGGAGATGCTGGAGGACCGCGCGTCGCTGCTGTTCTGGAAGTGGATCGACGCGCAGAGCCGCAACGAGACGCAGCGGCTGTCCAAGGTCGCCAACGCGGAGGTCATCACCCGGCTGTCCTCGGAGCTGGAGGAGCTGGGCAAGCGCGGCCGCCGGCGCGTGTTCCTGGAGTGCGCGGTGGGCGCGGTGGACGTGCGCGCGCTGGAGGTGCACCCGGAGTCCTTCGACGAGGCGCAGGTGGAGATCCGCTGGAGCGCGCGCATGGGCATCGGGCCCGTGAACGAGCGGCCCCCCAGCCTTCCCACCGTGCCCCAGCGCTGGGTGTTCACGCTGGTGCGCCGCCATGGCGCGAAGACGAACACCGACACCGGCATGTCCACGGACCGCTGCCCGCAGTGCAACGCGCCCCTCACCACCAGTGGCGCCAACACCTGCGAGTTCTGCGGCACGGTGCTGGGCAACGGCGAGCGGGACTGGGTGCTCGCGTCCGCCCTCCCCTTCGAGTCCTGGAACGTCCGGCAGGATCAGCGCCACTCGGCCGCGTCCGTCCGCCGCCAGCAGGCGCGCGAGGAGACGCGCGGCGCCGTGGTGGCCCCCACCGACGGCGACCGGGTGATGACGGACCAGAAGGAGCGCGAGCGGCTGCTCTACATGATGGCCTCCATCGCCGCCGCCGACGGGGACGTCTCCAACGCCGAGCGCCGCCTGCTCAAGCTGTGCGCGGAGCGCTGGAGCGTGTCCTGGGCCAACGTGGAGATGGCGCTCAACGCCGGACCGCAGCTCTTCGAGCGGCTGGTGCCACGCGGCAGCCCGGAGGCGGAGGTGTTCCTGCGCCACATCGTGGAGATGGCGCTGGTGGACGGCCGCATCGACCGCAAGGAGCGCAAGATGCTGGAGATCGCCGCCCAGCACCTGGGCCTGGAGTCACGGCTGCCGGCGCTGCTGGGGGACCACTAGGAAGCGCAGGTCCCCCGTTGAATCAGGTCTGCGCGCGGCGGGAGGACTTCTTCTCCCGTTCGCCCAGCGCGGCCTGCAGGTACTTGCCCGCCAGCTTCCGGCCAATCAGCTCCTGGGCGATCTCCCCGGCCTCCACCAGCTTGTCCAGGTCGATGCCGGTGTCCACGCCCATGCCGTGCATCATGAACACCGCGTCCTCGGTGGCCAGGTTGCCCGCGGCCCCGGGGGCGTAGGGGCAGCCGCCCAGGCCACCGATGCTCGCATCGAACGTGGTGACGCCCGCGGACAGGCCGACGAGCGCGTTCGCGAGCGCGGTGCCGCGCGTGTCGTGCAGGTGCAGCGCCAGGGTGTCCACCGGCATGTGCTGCAACAGCGCGCCCAGGATGTCCTCTGTCTGCCGGGGCGTGCCCACGCCAATCGTGTCGCCCAGGCTGAGCTGGTAGATGCCCGCGTCCACGAGCTGGCGGCAGATGTCCACCACGCGCTCCACCGGGACGTGGCCCTCGTAGGGGCAGCCCCACACGGTGGACAGGTAGCCGCGCACGCGCATGCCGGCCTTGCGGGCGGCGGCGGTGACCTCCTTCGCGCCGGCCAGGGCCTCCGCGATGGTCTTGTTGATGTTCTTCTTGGAGTGGGCCTCCGACGCGGAGATGAACACCGCGGCCTCCTCCAGGCCCGCCGCCTGCGCGCGCTCCAGGCCCTTGAGGTTGGGCACCAACGCGGAGAAGACGACACCCGGACGGCGGCCCACCTGCTTGAACAGCTCCTCCGCGTCCGCGAGCTGGGGAATCCACTTGGGTGACACGAACGACGTCACCTCGATGCGCTTCTCCCCCGCCGCGACCAGGGCGTTGATCAGCCGCGCCTTGTCCCGGGTGGGCAGCGTCCTGAGTTCATTCTGGAGGCCGTCGCGGGGACCGACCTCATACACGTCGACCTTCCGGGGCAGATGCCCCAACAGGCCGACCCGCGTTCGCGCTGGTTCTTTCGGATCCACTTGGACGTGTCCTGGGCGCGGTACGCGGGCTTGCTTCAGCCCTGCCGGAGCCCTGCTCCCACGATGAGGTCGGTCGAGTCGGGTGTCATCGGCCAGGCATCCAGGCCTCCGTGCACCCACGCCATCGAAAAGCCCGTGCTTTCCAACAGCCCCCTGAGTTCCGCAAGAGGATAGTAACGAATGGCGTACGCCGCTCGCAGCACGCGTCCCTCCGGCAGCGTCAATTGACGCTGCCCCACATCCCTTCCACGCGTCGCGTCGAAGCGGCTCTCCTCCTCCAGGAGACTCCCATCCGGTAACCGCTGGTGGAACGCCGCGCCCGGGGATTGCGCCAGCCGCTCGTACGGCACCGTCTGGAAGACGAGCAATCCCCCGGGCCGCAGCACCCGCGCCACCTCGCGCAGCACCTGGACGTGCTCCGCGTCCGTGAAGGCGAAGAGTGTCGAATACCAGGCGTAGGCGCCCCCCAGCGACCCGGCCTGGAAGGGCAGCGCTCGCAGGTCCCCCCGCACCACCGGGAAGCCGGGACGGCGCAGGCGCAAGGACAGGGGATCCCGCTCCAGGCCCACCACCCGCCCGGCCAGGGGCCCTTGCGCATTGAGCCGCGCCGCGTGCCGGCCGTGGCCACAGCCCAGGTCCACCACCGGCCCGTCCACCTTCGCGAACGCCCGGGACAGGTACTCCGCTTCCCGGGCCGTCACCTCCTCGGAGAGGAACGGCAGCGTGCTGCGCAGGTACAGCTCCCCGAAGAAGTCGTCGGACACGGAAGCTCAGCGCTTCGGCGCGGCAAGCGTCGGCAGCTTCGCGCGCAGCCGGCGCACGGCCTCGTCGAGCACCCCTTCCGTCTTGCAGAAGGCGAAGCGCGCGAAGCGCTGGCCCAGGTGCCGGTGCTCCGGACCGTAGAAGACGCTGGGGGGGATGCTGGCCACGCCCACCTGCGTCACCAGGTGACGGCAGAAGGCCACGTCGTCCTCGAAGCCGTAGCCCGCGATGTCCGCGAGGATGAAGTAGCTGCCTTCGGGCGAGTACGCGGTGAGGCCCGCCGAGCGCAGGCCCGTGAGCAGCCGCTCACGCTTCTGCGTGTAGAGCGCCGTCAGCTCCTGGAAGTACTCGTCGGACATCCGCAGCGCCACGGCCATGGCGACCTGGAACGGGGACGCGGTGGCGAAGGTGACGAACTGGTGCGCGCGCTGCACGGCATCCCGCAGCGCGGGCGGCGCGATGATCCAGCCGATCTTCCACCCGGTGAGGCTGAAGGACTTGCCCGCGCTGCTCACCGTCACCGTGCGCTCCGCGAGCACCGGCACCGTGGCGGCCCGGATGTGGCGCGCGGGGGCGAAGACGATGTGCTCGTAGACCTCATCCGACAGGACCTTGGTGTCGTGCTCGGCGCAGAGGTTGCCCAGGAACTCCAGCTCCTCGCGGGTGAAGACCTTGCCCGTGGGGTTGTGGGGCGAGTTGAGGATGAGCAGCCGCGTGCGCGGGCTGAAGGCCGCCTTCACCTCGTCCCGGTCGAACCACCACGCCGTGTGCTCCGCGTCCGGCGGGCGCAGGGGCACGTAGCGCGGCGTGGCGCCCACGAAGGCGATGCCCGCGTCGTAGGAGTCGTAGAAGGGCTCGAAGACCACCACCTCGTCGCCCGGATCCACCAGCCCCAGGAGGACGTCGAGGATGGCCTCCGTCGCGCCGCTGGTGACGGACACCATCGTGTCCGGATCCACCTTATGGCCGTAGAAGCGCTCCGAGTGCTCCGCGATGGCGTCGCGCAGCCCCTTCGCGCCCACGCCCGGGGCGTACTGGTTGATGCCGTCCTGGATGGCCTCCCAGGCGGCCAGCTTGACGTCGTCCGGCCCGTCGAAGTCGGGGAAGCCCTGCCCCAGGTTCACGGCCTGGTGCTTCAGCGCCAGCGCGCTGAACTCGGAGAAGACGGTGGTGCCGAAGCGGGAGACGCGCTGCGAAAGGATGGGCCGGGGGGACATGGGG
>NZ_RAWD01000315.1:0-10968 GCF_003612065.1 Corallococcus sp. CA047B | reverse complement strand
GTCACGCTCAAGGGGAGGTCTCCTGGAGGGGATGGGGGATGCCATCCTACCTGGGATGCCGCCCCGTGTTAAGGGTCCCCGGACGGATCCAGGTCGTGCTTCCGCAGAAGTTTCCGAAGGTAGACACGGTCGATGTCCGCCTCGCGGGCCGCCCGGGAGATGTTGCCCTCGCAGCGCTCGATGAGGTTCTTCAGGTAGTCGCGCTCGAAGACCTCGATGAGGTGCTCCTTGGCTTCCTTGAAGGGCAGGTCCAGGTCCGCCCCCTTGCGCTGCCCGTCCTGGGGCACCTCCAGGTCGGGGAGGGACTCCTCGCCCAGGTTCACCACCTGCTCCACCACGTTGCGCAGCTCGCGCACGTTGCCGGGCCAGGGGTACTGGAGGAGCAGCGCGCGGGTCTGGTCGGACAGGGCGCTGGGCTGCCGGCCCATCTGCTTGAGCATCGCGTCGATGAGCAGCGGGATGTCGTCCGGGCGCTCGCGCAGCGCGGGCAGCGTGACGCGCAGCACGGCGAGCCGGTGGAAGAGGTCGCGGCGGAACTTCCCCTGCTGGACGGCCTGCTCCAGGTTCACGTGCGAGGCGGCCACCACGCGCATGTTCACCGTGAAGTAGTCGTTGCCGCCCACGCGCTTCACCTGCCGGCGCTCCAGCACGCGCAACAGGCGCGGCTGCAATTCCAGGGGCAGCTCGCCAATCTCATCCAGGAAGACGGTGCCGTTCTGGGCGCGCTCGAAGGCGCCGGCGCGGTCCGCCTGGGCGCCGGTGAAGGCGCCCTTCACGTGGCCGAAGAGCTCGGATTCGATGAGCGTGGAGGGCACGCCCGCCAGGTCCACGATGACGAAGGGGCCCTTGGCGCGCGGGCTCTGCTGGTGGATGGCCTCCGCGCACAGGTCCTTGCCGGTGCCCGTCTCGCCGTGGATGAGCACGTCCGCGCCGCCGGGCGCCAGCCGCTCCAGCAGCGTGAAGGCCTCGCGCATCTTGCGGCTGTTGCCCACCAGCGCGCCGAAGTGGTCCTTCGAGGAGAGCGTCACCGAGCGGTCGCGCGTGTCCTCCGGCACCAGCTTCAGTTCGGTGGTGCCCAGGGTGAAGACGCTGCCCGGGCGCAGCTCCATGGCGCTGAAGCGCAGGCCCTCCACGAAGGAGCCGTTGTGGGAGCCCAGGTCCGTGGCGAGCACATGCTCGTCGTGCACCTCCAGCTTCAGGTGCTGCCGGGAGACGGCCTTGTCGGACAGGATGATGTCGCACGTGGGGGCCTTGCCCAGCACGTACGTACCCTGCTTGAGCGCGTGCGACTTGCCGGCGTCCGCGCCGGACAGGATCCGCAGCACCATCCGCACCTGACCCGACCGGCCCCGCTGAAGCGTGGCGGTGGCATCCAGGAGCGCCTCGTCCTCGTCTGGCGGCAGCGACACGCGGCGGACGCTACCACGGCTCGCCGGGGCTGCCACCCGCGCGTGCGCGCCGTTACCGCCGCTTCGGGCGGAGCGGCTTGCGGGCAGGCGGGGGCGTGCGCTCGGCCGGCAGGGACTTCAGCCACGAGTCCACCTCCCCCACCCGCTGCTCCATGCCCGCCTCGGTGAAGCGTCCCCGGGCGCGCGTGGCCTCGCCCCGGGCCTCGGGCGGACGGCCCGTCTGGTACAGCGCGCGCGCCAGCGCGAAGCCCGACTCCGCCAGCGCATCCGCGGGCGCGGACGCGAAGGACACCGCCTGCTGGAGGGGCTCCACCGAATCACGCGCCCGGCCCAGGCCCAGCAGCGCCTGCCCCACCCCGTCATAGGAGGGCTGGAGGGCCTCGTCGTCCGCGGGCAGCGCCTTGCGCTTGAGCGCCAGGGCCTGCTCGTAGGTCTTCAGGGCGTCGTCGTAGCGCTTCATCCCGAGCTGGCACATGCCCACCTCGTCCAGCGCCTCCGCGTACCGGGGGCTGTCCGCGCCGTGGAGCGCCTTGTAGAGGTCCGCCGTCGCCTGGGCGTGGGGCAGCGCGAGGGCGTCCTGCTTCAGCTCGCGCAGGGCCAGGGACAGCAGGCCATGCCGGCGCGCCATGTCCGGGTGGAGCGGGCCCACCGCCGCCTCGGTCTGCTTCAGCGACTCCTCCAACAGCGGCAGGGCCTCTTGCGGCTTGCCCGCCGCGAGCGTCATCCGGCCCATGAGGAAGAGCGTCCGCGCGCGCTTGGGGTGCTGCGCCGGCAGGGCCTTCTCATAGAGGGCGCGCGCCTCCGAAAGCCGCGTGAGGGCTTCGTCCAGGCGATCCTGGGACGCGGCGAGGTTGGCCTGGTTCACCTTCACGTCGGCCTCCAGCACCGGCTCCCCGCCCAGCCGCCGCAGGGTGGCCTCCGCCAGCTGGCCCCAGTTCGCCGCCGGGTCGAAGTGCTTCTGCCCGTCCTCCACATAGAGCAGCTTGTTGAGGATGGAGACCTTCAGCCGGTCCGCCCGGCCCGCCTCCGCGTCGAACACGGCGCGCGACAGGAGCTGGGAGGCCACGGGTGAATCCCCCGTCTGCTCGCGCAGCCAGCCCTGGTGGAAGCGCAGCTCCGCGCGCAGCGGCAGGAAGCCTGTCGCCTCCACGCGCGCCTCCAGGGGCGTTACCGCCGCGAGCGCCGCGGGGTAGCGGCCCGCGTCCACCTGCGCGCGGACCTCCGACAGCTTTCCCTCCAGCCGCTCAATCTCCTCGCGCAGGGCGGGGTCGGAGGGCCGGCGCTGCTGTTCCGCGAGCGAGCCCACGTCCTCGCAGTCGTGCAGCGCGGGCAGCGCGTGCGCCACGTCCACGGACTTCTCCACCACCGCGGCGTCCGCGCCGGCCAGCAGGTCCACCGTGGCCCGCAGGTCCTGGCGGCGCCGCTCCAGGCACACCACCTGCCGGTCGAACTGGTCCTCCGGAACGACGCCCTGCACGCGCGTCTGTTCGCACGCCTGGACGCGCTGCTGCTTCCAGGCGCCCGCGTAGGTCTCCAGCACCTGCACCGTGCGGAAGGCCATCGCTTCCGCGAAGGGCTTGCCGGTGGCGCGGAAGGCGGACTCCAGCCGCGCCCTCGCATCCGCCGTCCAGACGTCGTCCATCAGGGCCCCGGCGTCCGCGCACACCTGTGACTGCTGCCACGCCACGCCCGACGCCACCGCCAGCGTGGCGGCCATCGCGCCCGTCGCCGACATCCAGCGCTTGCGCTGGCCCAGACGCTGCTCCTGGGAGAGCGCGTCCAGCAGGGTCCGCATGGACGGGAAGCGCGCGTCCGCGTCCAGCGACAGGCCGCGCAGCACCGCCTGCCGCACCCACGCGGGCACCTTCACGTCGCGCGGCGGCTCGCGGATGAGCACGGGCGGCGGCGCGCTGGGGCCCCTGGCCGTCAGGGGCGCGGTGCCTCCCAGTGACTGCGTGCCTTCCGCCTCCACGCCCCGGCTGGAGGACGCGTACGCCTTCAGGCTGCCCGGGTCGAAGGGGCGCGCGCCGAAGAGGGCCCCGTAGAGCGCGGCGCAGAAGCTGAACTGGTCCGTGCGCGCGTCCAGCGTCGTGCCCCGGAACTGCTCCGGGGACATGTAGTTGGGCGTGCCCACGAGGAGGCCCGCTTCGGTGAGCGTGGTCTCCAGCATCCGGCGGTCCGCCGACTGGAGAACCTCCGCCTCCTCCGGGGTCGTCGCCGCTTCCGGCGCGTCCCCCACCTGCCGCGCCAGGCCGAAGTCCGTCACGTAGACGCGGCCCGCGCGGCTCACCAGCACGTTGGCGGGCTTGAAGTCGCGGTGCACGAGCCCCGCGTCGTGCGCGGCCTGAAGTCCCCGGCCGGCCTGGAGGTAGAACTCCAGCACTTCGCTCCAGGAGCGCTTGGACTCCTTCAGCCAGGTGCCCAGCGTGCCGCCGTCCACAAGCTCCATCGCGACGAAAACCTGGTCGCCCCAGATGCCCACGTCGAAGACGGGGATGACGTTGGGATGGGAGACGCGCGCCATGGCCTGCGCTTCACGCATCAGCCGGGAGCGCGCCTCTTCGGATTCGCGCTGGTGGTTCGGGTGCAGCAGCTTGAGCGCCACCTTGCGGTCCAGGTCCGGATCATAGGCGGCGTACACCACGCCCATGCCGCCCTGTCCCAGCTTGCGCAACAGCAGGTAGCGGCCCACCTGCGGAACCGGAGGCACGTCCTCGGGGGCGCGCGGAGTACCTCCGGTTCCCGTGCCCCGCCCCGTCCCACGGCCCGTTCCCACGCCCGAGCGCGCGGAGTCCGAAGCACCCGTGCCAGTTCCGCCCCTGCCGGTGTCGTTCTTTTTCATCGGTGGTGCACCCGGGGCCGGATTCTACCCCTGGCCGTCATCCGTCCCGCATCTTCTCCCGCGTTGCGTCATCCCGCCCGCCTGCCTGGTGACAGCGGTCATCAGCGTCCCAAGCGCTGTCATCAGGGCCTGCGGTGGATGTGGGAGACAAACCCCTGGAAACAGGAACGGACGGGGGGCGCCCGGGGCTGGCACGTCCGACGCAATGGGTCCCTGCAACGGAGCACTCGCAGTCCCCCCTTCTGGAGCGCCCATGGCCCTCGCACCTGTCTCCCGCAAGCCCCTCGCCCCCGTCACACCGCCCGCCATCACGGAGAAGGCCGCTCCCCAGAAGGGCGCCAGCACGCCGGTGGAGGCGAAGAAGCCGGCCGTCGTGGGCGACGCCTTCGAGGTGAAGAAGGCCGCGACGGGCCCGGTGCTGGGCGAGGCCGCGAACGCGCCCGCCATCGCGGGCCTGCGGATGGGGCTGGCCGCCGCCGGGAAGGCCGTCGCGAAGCCGGCCGTGGAAGGACCTCCGCCCGAGCGTCAGACGGTGTCCGGCGAGGACAAGGCGAAGCAGGCGGTGGACCTGAAGAACGTGGCCGAGCGCCGCACCGAGACGGTGGATGCGCAGACGTCGCTGCGTGAGAAGACCACGCAGGAGGCCGACAAGCTCTTCGCCATGGCGGACGGCAAGGAGCCCGTGCCCGCGGGCAGCAACATCCAGCGCGTGTCCGAGTCCGAGGTGGAGCTCACCCGCGTCAACGACAAGAAGGAGGTCGTGGAGCGCTCGGTGGCGACGAAGAAGGACGGCGCGGTGACGATGGACAGCGCCACCTACGAGGACGGCACCAACAAGCGCGACCGCCTGGAGATGAAGGCGGACGGCGGCACGCTGGTGGAGCGCGCCGAGTGGAAGGGCGACAAGAACGAGACCGCGGACCTCAAGTCCTTCGGTGACATCTCCAAGACGCGCGACCGGGGCCTCACGTACACGCGCAACGAGGTGTCCACGGAGAAGAACAAGGACGGCGACCGGCTCATCACGAACGAGTACACGCAGGCCGACGGCGGCGCGACGAGCAGCCGGACCTCCTTCTACCAGCAGAAGGGCGGCGGCTCGATCGACAACAAGCTCAAGGGCCCGTTCGACTTCAAGAAGCCGGTGGACCGCGCGGACACCTACAGCTACTCGATTCCGCCCCCGGGCGAGGACGGCAAGCAGGGCGACGTGCAGTACAGCCGCGTGCAGGACTTCTCCCAGGACAACGTGAAGGCGACGTCCTACGTGGACCGCACGCTGGATGGCCACACGCACCTGGCCGGCAAGGAGCCACACACGATTGAGGACCTGCACACGGTCCGCGACGAGTACGGCAAGGGCGGCGGGGAGAACTGGGACGCGGACAAGGCAGGCGAGGGCCGCCCGCCGAAGCGCTGGACGGTAGATTTACAGAAGGGCCCGGACCGGCTGGACTCGCAGACCTTCATCGAGGGCTACCCGGACGCCACCATCAAGACGGAGAGGACGCGCGAGGGCAGCACCGTGAAGGAGAAGTACGAGGGCAAGACCTTCGAGAAGGAGGACTCCTCCAAGCGCGTGCCGGTCAACGGCGAGTCATCCACCACCTTTGGCCAGGACGGCTCGGTGGAGAAGATGGACTCCAGGAGCCGCGAGGCGGATGGCTCCGACCTGGAGCAGCACTACAACAGCAGCCGCAAGGCGACGAACGCGGGGCTGGAGCTGCAGGAGTCGCTGGAGACGAAGCGCACGAAGGACAACAAGACGGAGTCGTCCCTCAAGGAGGACACGTCGCTCCTGTCCAGTGAAGGCGCGCAGCTCGTCAACTCGCGCACCACGGTGACGGACGCGGAGGGCCGCAAGGGCGTGCACGAGGTCGGCAAGGACGGAGAGAAGATGCAGTTGTCCGGCCCGGAAGGCCGCGACATGCGCGACGTCTCCAACCCGGATGACTTCAAGGACGACGCGTTCGGAAAGGTGCTGCTGGAGCAGGCGAGCATCTCCACCGCGAGCACGGTGAACCAGTACGCGAACAGCGGCGGCGCGCAGGCGCTCAACGTCCTCAAGGGCCTGAGCCAGGACGCGGGCAGGCTGCCCGAGAAGGCCACCGCCATCCTGGGCAAGGACACGCTCTCCAAGGGCCTGAACGCGGCGCAGGGCGGCGCGAGCGCGCTGGGCGGCGTGGCGGGCGTGGTGGCGGGCGGCATGTCGCTGGCGCGGGGCATCCGCGAGAACAACATGCCGGACATCGTGAAGGGCGTGACGGACACGGCCAACGGCGCGCTGAACCTCTACACGGGCGGCCAGGCGTTCACGGAGGCCATCAAGGGCTTCAAGAACGCGGGCGCGCTCACCACCACGGCCCCCGCGGCGAAGGCCATGCCGTGGGCGAAGACGCTGGCGAACCCGAAGGTGGGTGGGGCCGTCACGAGCGTGGTGCTGGACTCGGTGAAGGGCATGGGCGGCATCGGCAAGGTGGCCGGCGCGACGGCGAGCGCCGGGAGCAAGGCGCTCTCCGCCCTCAAGGGCATGGGCGGCGCGGCCAACGTGCTGGGCGCGGTGGGCGGCACGGTGGGTGGCGTGTTCGACATCGTCAACGGCGCGAAGGTCAACGACGGGGCGCAGATCGCCAAGGGCGCCGTCGGCATCGCGGGCAGCCTCGGTGGCGCGGTGGCCGTGGGCGCGATTGGCGGCCCGCTGGGCATGGCGGTGGGCGCGGGCATCGGTCTGCTGACCTTCGGCATCGGGAAGATCATGGACGCCATCAGCGACAAGCCGCACAAGATCTCCGAGCTGCAGATCGACTGAGCCGCCGGAGTCTTGACGGAGGCGTCAGCCCACGGCGCCCACGTGGGGACGCAGCAGGTCCTCGGAGACCGTCCAGAGGCGCTGGGCGAACGCGGCATCGTCCAGCAGCGGGTGTCCCTGGGCCACCTTGCAGTCCTTCCAGTAGCCCCCCGTGCATTGCTCCACCAGGGGGTTCGCCGCGAGGAACGTCTGGGTCGCCGCACCCTGCTCCACGGTCTTCATGAACCGCCGGGCCACCGGGAGGATCCAGGTGAAGGGAAAGCCCAGGCTCCGTTGCAGGTGCGTGCCCCCCACCGCGCCCGGATGGAGCGAGTTCGCGAGGATGCCCCGACCCTTGAGCCGGCGCGACAGCTCCTGGGCGAACAGCGCGTTGGCGAGCTTCGACTGGCCGTAGAACGTGAAGGGCTTGTAGCCGCGATGCCCGTCCAGGTTGTCGAACGCGATGCCCTCGCGCGGCGCCTGTTCGATGCTCGCGCTGCTGCTGACGACCACGATGCGGCCCTTGCGCTCCCGCACCCGGTCCACGAGGCGGTTGACGAGCAGGAAGTGCGACAGGTGGTTGACCAGGAATTGCAGCTCGACGCCGTAGCGCACCTCCAGCTTCGGAGGCGCCATGACGCCAGCGTTGGTGATGATCGCATCCAGCGGGCGGTCCAGCGCGCGGACCGTGCGCGCCGCGGCCTCGACCGAGTCCAGGTCCGCCAGGTCACAGGCGACGGGCGTCGTCGAACCTCCGACCCGTGCACAGGCCTCACGCGCCTGCTCCAGCGAACGCGCGAGCCCGATGACGTGCGCACCGTGGGAGACCAGGGCCCGCATCGTCTCCGCGCCGATGCCGGAATTGCACCCCGTGAGCAGGAAGGTGCGCCCCTTCAGGTCGAGCTCTTCGAGCACCTCGCTCGCCGTGGACCGGGCGCCAAAAGGAATGGGTGCGGTCATGGGCATGCGCCTTTCGTGCGGCAGGTGCTGTTGGAACGACCCGGGAGCGCGCTAGCGGACCCGGCGCAGCGGCGCGAACAGCATCCGCACCGCGACGGTGATGTGTTCGATGAAGCTCTCCCGCGACGTGCACGTGTGCTTCCAGCCGCGCGCCGTGGCGTGCAGGGTCCGCGCGAGCTGCGGCGCGGTGAGGCCGGCGGACGCATAGACGGCCATCAACGGTGAGTCGGTGAGCGCCCGGGCCACGGCCTTCTCGAACCGGGCCTCGTGCTCCGCCTTGAGCGTGCCGGTGAGCGAACCGCTCGTCTCGCTGAGGTCCGACGCATCCGCGCCCAGGTGCCCGACGTAGCGGCCCAGCCACTCGTCGAGCGCGGCCACCAGCCGGGCCTCCAGCGGCCGCCCCACTTCCGCCAACGCCGCGAGCGCCGCCTCCAGGTGGGTGCCGAGCGCGTACTCCACCGCCGCCCGGAACAGCTCCTCCTTGGTGGCGAAGTGCAGGTAGAGGCCCTGGCGGGACACGTCCGCCGCCCGGGCCACCTCCTCCATCGACGCCTTGCGATAGCCGAAGCGCGAGAACACCCCGAGCGACGCCTCCAGCAGCTTGCGACGCCGCGCGTCGTCAGCGCCCTTCGCGGGAGTCTTGGGGTCCACGGCCATGTGGACGAAATTGACAATATGAACTCACGTTGTCAACCCAGACCACATTGTCCAGTCCCGGGGTTGGAGCAGCCGGGCAGGCTCACTTCACGGTGAGGACCTGCGTGTCGGTGTTCTGGACACCCGTCCAGTCCGTCACGGTGAGGCTTACGCGGTAGGTGCCCTTCGCCGTGTAGCGGTGGGTCTGGAGCGCGGTGGGCCGGCCCCGACCCGTCACCTTCGCGGTGCCATCCCCGAAGTCCAGGCTCCAGGCGTCGTTGCCCGTGCCCGTCGTGGACTGGAAGCCCGTGCTGCCCGACAGGTCGAACGTCACCGTGAGCGGCGCCGTGCCTGTCGTCACCGACGGCTTCAGCCACGCCGCCGCCGTGGCGTGCGTGTAGCCGTGACTCCCCAGGGCCTGGAAGCCCGCCACGCTGGACGTCGAGGAGTCCACCCACCAGGGGCAGGTCCCGGTGGTGTGGAAGTACGACGCGACCTTGATCTCCGGATGGCGCTTGAACATCTCCAGCGCGTCCCGGAACCACTGGCCCTTGCGACCGGGTACGCCCGGGTCCTCCACGGAGCCCCACTCCGGCAGCATCACCGGCTTGCCCTTCGCGTTGCTCCAGGTGAGCACCGGCGCCACGGCCTCCTCCAGCGAGCGCCACGTCGCGCCCGCCGTGGGGTTGCAGCCGTTCCAGTTGTAGGCATCCGCGCCCACCCAATCCACGTAGCTGCTGCCCGGGTAGAACGCGTCCGCCGCGCCCGACTGGAAGCTGTAGGGCACGAGCGTCATCGAGTAGCTCACGTTCGTCACGCCCTGCTGGCGGAACACCGTCACCAGCCGCCGGAAGGCCGCCGCGTACTCCGCGGGGGTGCCGTGCGCCGTGCCCGCCATGTCCGGCTCGTGGTTGAAGATGAGGAACAGCGGCTTGCCCGTGCCCTTGAGCGCCAGCGCATGGGCCTTGAGCTGCGCGTCCTCCGCGCCGCTCGCGATGCGCGACCACGCGACGCCGCTGCCGTCCTGCCGCTTCGCCGTGATGGACAGCAGCGGGATGCGGCCGCGCTCCAGGTCCGCCAGCACGAACTTGCCAGGCTGGGGCTCGTCCCACACCGAATAGATGCGGTGCACGTCCATCTTGCGACCGGCCTGTCGCTCCAGGGCGTCCAGGGCCGCGGCGTGGTCCTCGGTGCCGCGCTTGCCCGCGAACGCGCCGAAGAGGACGCCCGACTCCGGCTCGAAGGTGACCGCCGCGTGGACCTCCCCGAGGCTGGCTTCGGCCGGGACCGCCTCCGGTCCACAGCCCGTGAGGCCCAGGGCCAGGGCGAGCCCCAGCCCTCCTCGGGGAAACAACGGCCTCCACGGCGCGGTGAAGGGACGGGACATGGGGGGCGCTCCAGGGGGAAGGATGGCGCCAGGGTGCCAGCCTGCCCCCTGCCGGTCCACGCTGGGCGCGGATTGTCCCGCACCCAGGCGACGCGCCGGTTGACGTGCGTCCCCGGCGCCCGTCTTATCCTGCCTCCCCTTGAGCAGGAGTGGTCGTGGCAGGAGCGCCGGTCGAACTGACCCCGGACAATTACGAGGACGTCACCCAGCGGGCCGGGGTGTGCGTGGTGGACTTCTGGGCCCCCTGGTGCGCGCCCTGCCGCGCGTTCGCGCCCATCTTCGCGGCGGCGGCCTCGCGGTTCCCGGACATCACCTTCGCCAAACTCGACACGGAGGCGCACGCGTCCCTCTCCGAGCCCCTGGACATCGACTCCATCCCCGCGCTCATCGCCTTCAAGGACGGGGTGGAGGTCCACCGCGTCACCGGTGCGCTGCCCGCCGCCGCCCTGGACGCACTGCTGGGCCGGCTGGAGGCGGTGGACGTGGAGGTGCTGAGGCGCCGCGCCGCGAACCGCAAGCGCACCGAGGCGGGCAAGCTCCCGGCGGGCGTCCCCAAGGGCGCGACGTGGGACGCGGATGAGGCGGAGTGGTCCTTCGGACCCAAGGACGCCAAGGGCCAGCAGCACGGCACGTGGAAGTTCTGGCGGGCCGACGGCACCCTCTGCAACGAATGCATCATGAAGCACGGCACGCCGCACGGCGTGTTCAAGCGCTTCCACGAGAGCGGCGAGGTGTCCCAGGAGGGCACCTTCGACAAGGGCACGCTGCACGGCCCGCGCACCTGGTTCGCGTCCGAGCACTTCACCACCGAGCGCATGCACGAGAACGGCGTGAGCGAGAAGGTGAAGAAGACCGTGATGCTCTACGACCAGGGCGAGGTGCGGCAGGTGATGCACTTCGACGGCACCGGGCAGCGCGTGGTGCCCACCACCGGCGAGCCCTACCC
>NZ_RAWD01000314.1:0-10998 GCF_003612065.1 Corallococcus sp. CA047B | reverse complement strand
GCCCTGCTGGGTGGGGGTGGTGGACAGCAGGAACTGGAGCATCACGCCGCCGCCGTTGGAATGGGCGGCCTCCGTGCCCTGGTTGCAGACCCGGGCGGAGGCGATGAAGGGGTCGCCCTCGCGGACGTTGGCGGGGCCCTTCACGTGGGTGATGACCAGGTCCGGTCCCTCGGTGAGGGATTGGGACTGGCTTTTCGCGGACGACGTGGCGTCGCTTCCGCAGCCGGTGAATACCAGGGTGCCTGCGAAGAGCAGACACACGCGTCTCCAGGACGGCGTGGGCCGTGACATGGGTACTCCTTTGGGGGTGGGATGCTGGGAATAAATTCAATCAATCCCAACCGAAAACAGAATCCGGCTTTTCCTACTCCCCGGGAAACATGGCCTCCGGCAGGTCCCCTCGCCCCTGGATGACAAATCACCCAGGGGCGCCGCCCGGGGCACATGTGGGCCCCGGCCGGCGCTGGCGTCTCGGGTCAGTACGGCAGCAGCACGAACACGTTGCCGGTGAGGCTGTTGTTGTCCCTGCGCGGATCCTGCCCATACGGGTCCGAACCGTCCGGGACCAGGAAGGCGCTCAGGTACAGGACCTGGTCCACGGAGGCGCCCGTGGGACGCGACGCCATGGCGACCACCGGGGTCGTGATGCACTGGCCCGCGCCGAGGACGGGGACCTGGGTCTGTCCGACGAGGTTCTGTTATTCCACCTGGACATGTCCGTTCGCGACGAGCCACCGCGTGGTGGTGCACGCGCGGGCGAACGGTGCGTCATGCGTCACGAGCAGCAGCGCCCCGGGGTAGTCGCGCAGCGCCGCCTCCAGCCGCTCGATGGACGGCAGGTCCAGGTGGTTGGTGGGCTCGTCCAGCACCAGGGCCCAGGCGTGCTGGCCCAGGCCGCGCGCCATGAACAGCTTGCGCGCTTCGCCCGGTGATGGCTGCTCGGACGCGAGCAGCCGGTGGGGATCCACGCCCAGCGCGGCCACCAATGACATCACGCGGCCGCGCTCCTCCGGAGGCAGCTCGCGCACCGCGTCGAGCGTGGCGCGGGCCTCGGCCTCGCCCAGGTCCTGCGGCAGGTACAGGAGCTTGTCCTGGGGCACGCGGGACTGCTCCAGCAGGGCCTTGAGGAGCGTCGTCTTGCCGGCGCCGTTGGGGCCCTCGATGCGGATGCGCGCCTCGCGGTCCACGTCCAGCCGCGTGGGGCCCAGCACCTCCACGTCGCCCGCCCTCAGTCCCGGCGTGTCGAACGTGAAGAGCCATGGGTTGGGCGAGCGCACGTAGTCCACGAACACGGAGCGGCCCACCGTCTTGTCCACGGTGAAGGTGCCCACCGCGGCCTCGGCGCGCTCCAATTCGCGGCGCTTCACGGTGACCTGGTGGCCCAGGCGGGCCTCGGCCCAGCTCGCGAGCGTGGAGGGCCCCAGTCCTCTCGCGTCGCTGTCGTACTTGTTCCTCATCCGCCGGCCGGTGCTGCGCGACAGGGTGGCCCCTTCGTGCTCGCGCCGCGTCCGGTCCAACTGCTGCGCCGCGCGATCCCGCTCCGCCTTCGTCTGCTGGTGGGCGGCGACCTCCGCCTCGCGCTCCGCCTCCCAGTGTCCGCGCGCGGCGGAGTAGGCGCCGGGATACAGGTGCGCGCCCCCGCCGTGCACGCGCAGGGTGGCGTGGGTGAGCGTCTCCAGCAGCTCCCGGTCATGGGACACGACGACGCCAATGCCCCGGAAGCGGCGCAGCGCGGACACCAGCCACGCCCTGCCTTCGGCATCCAGGTGGTTGGTGGGCTCATCCAGCAGCAACACGTCCGGCTCGCGCGCGAGCGCCGCGCCCACCTGCCACCGCTTGCGCTCCCCCGGGGACAGCGTGGGCCAGCGCGACAGCGCGGTGACGTCCAGGCCCAACTGCCCGTGGAGCCTGCGCGCCAGCGCGTCGTACGCCTCCGCGAACGCGGCGATGTCCGGCGTCAGCGCCTCCACGCCCTGCGGACACAGGCACACGAGGGGCGAGGGCGGGTCGAACACGAGCTGTCCCGACGTGGGCGTCAGCTCCCCGGACAGCAGGCGCAACAGGGTGGACTTGCCGGCGCCATTGGGGCCGACGAGACCCGTCCAGCCGGGGGCGAGGTGGAAGTCCACGTCGGTGAGGACGGGGATGGCATCGGTGAAGGCAAAGCAGACGCGCTGCGCGCGAAGGGAGGGCGAGGGCATGTGAAGCGACTCCTGAATCCGGATGCCAGCGCACACGCCCATCAGGACGCGCGGCGGCGGGGTACAGCCAGGGACCGGGGTTTCAGGCGTGCAGCTTCAAGGGTGGAGCGACCTCGCGTGGGGGAAGACCTGTGACGTCCTCCCGCGTGCACAACGAACAACGCGGCTTCGGGTGAAGCATGCGGCGCGGCCCGGGCGGAGTGCAAGCCCGGTCGCGCCGTGGATGCGGACACCGACAGCGAAACCCTCGGTGCCCTGACAACGATTCCCGGGCTTCGCGTCGCGCCATGGGGGGGGATTGTCAAAGCCGGAATAATCAGGCAGTCCCGGACTCGCCAACAGAGGGGGAAGTACCATGCGGTTGTGCAAGGGGCTGCTGAGCGGCCTGTTTTTCGTTGTCTCCAGTTGTGGTCCCACGACGCCGGAAGAGCCGGCGCCCGAGAAGGCTCCAGCCCAGGTCCAGGCCGAGCGGCTGGCGGCGGAGCGCGGCTTCGACTTGCGGGAGGTGACGCTGGTCCTGAACGAGAAGGGGGACCGGCACGCGCTCCACTACCGGGGCGTGCCCGTCTTCGGCCTGGAGGCGAAGACGACGGAGGGCCAGACGCTCTTCTCCAACGTCCGCTTCGAGTCGGCGGGCGCGGTGGAGACGGAGGCGCGCATCACCGAAGCGCAGGCCCGGGAAGCGGTCCTGGCGGAGCTGAAGGACTCCAGCGCGAAGGTGGACAGCGCGCGGCTCGTGCTGCTGCCTGGTGAGGAGCTCCGGCTGCGCGAGGGGGCCGCCCCGAGTGTCAGTGGCCACCGCAACGCGGAGGACTTCGAGCGGGTGGTGACGGAACTGCGGCTCATCTACCGGCTGAAGCTCACCACGGGCGGGAATGCGCGGGGCTCGCGACGCGGGTGGAGCGCGCAGGTGGATGCCCGCACCGGCGAGGTGCTGCGGCTGGAGCCGATGGAGCACACGGGTGTGAGCGTGGTGTTCAAGAAGGGGACGGCCTATGGCTACTACTCGGGCAGGACTGGCATCCCCGTGGCCTACGACTCCCTGAGCCGGGAGTACTTCCTGCAGGACACGCGCTCCAATGTCTACATGGCGTATGTCCCCGCGGGGAGGGGCGGAACGTATGATGAGTTCGCGGGCCCGGACGCGAGCTTCGGCAACGGACTGCTCTACAGCGGCGGCAGCGCGGCAACCCTCGGCGCCAACGGCGAGACCGCGGGGGTGGATGCCTACTCCGCCGTGAACCTGGCGTGGTCCGTCTACGAGACCTTCCTGGGGCGCAATGGCCCGTCCGGCAACGGCACGCCCTTCGAGGTCCGGGTGCACCTGCCCAACGAAAACGCCTTCTATTACCCCAGCGCGGACGAGCCCGTCCTGGGGTTCGGCTATCGCAGCCTCACGTCCAGCCCCAAGGCCCCCATGACGACCACGGACATCGTGGGTCATGAGATGGGCCATGACTTCTTCGCCCGGGAACTGGCGGGAGACCCCACGGACCTTCCGAAGGAGCTCTCGGAGCAGGCCGGGATGAACGAAGGCTCGGGGGACATCTTCGGTTTCATCACCGAGCTGCTGCGCGACGCGCAGCGGGCATCGCCGCCGTCGACCAACCTGGACGCGGTGCCGCTGAAGCAATCGAACCTCGACTCCGCCGAGGAGACAGGCGTCGTCTCTCGCAACCTCCTCACGCCGGTGCTGCCGGAGTGGTACGCCGGCATTGGCCAGGAGGACGAGCACTTCTCCGGAGGTCCCCTGAGCCGGATGTTCGTGCTCCTGGCCTATGGCTGCAGCATCTACCCCCAGAGCCCCTTTCACTGCTCCCTGGCGCCCGAGGGCTTCGGTGGCCTGGGGCCCACGGAGGCGTTCCGTGTCTGGGCGCTCGCGGTGCAGTTGATGCCCCTGGGTTCGGACTACGTCCAGGCCCGCCAGGCGGCGCTTGCCGCCGCGACCTCGCGGGATGGCGTCCAGGGCGGCCCCCGGATGAAGGCCGTGGCCGGTGCGTTCGCGGCCATCAACGTGGGCTTCAAGGTGGACACGGTGCCGCCCCAGACCACGCTGAGCTGCCGGCAGGTGAACCAGGACATCGAGTGCACCGGCACCATCACCGACGCGGAGGTTCCGGACAAGTACAGCACCGCGCCGCGCCTGGTGGTGGATGGCGGCACGCAGATCAAGACGCTGTCCGGCTGGCAGTTCACGCAGACCCTGCCGGGCGCGGGGCTGGCGGGCGGCAACCACACGATCCAACTCCAGGCGTGGGACTTCTGGCAGAACCTGGCCACGAGGACGGTGACGGTCACGCTGGACAAGACCCCGCCCACCGCCACCATCTCCCGTTCCGGTCCGCCGAAGCAGCCCCTCTTCTCCGTCACGCCGGTCGATCCTTCCGGCATCCGCGTCGTGGAGTTCGGCGAAGGCTCCCAGGTGCAGTACGGGGTGTTCGTCCCTCCCTACGAGCAGGTGCTGGACACCTCCACCTGGAGCGACGGCACCCATGACGTGCTCATCAAGGTCACCGATGAGTTCCTGAACGTCGCCGTCTTCCATGAAGCCCTGAAGGTGGACAACACGCCGCCGACCGTGACGATGACGGTGGGGACCGGTCAGGAGGCCCCCTTCAACGTGGACGTCACGGTGAGCGATCTCTCGGCGGTGGCGCGGGTGGACTTCAAGGTGGACGGGGTGATCTTCGCCACGCGGACGAACGCCTCGACGACGTACCAGGCCAGCTACATCCCCAATGATCCGCTGGCGCACAACCTCACGGTGGAGGTGACGGACGCCTTCGGCAACAAGGGGACGACGAGCAGGGCGGCGCCGCTCGACCGGACGCCGCCGCAGGTGAGCTTCGTGAAGGAGCAGCTGAGCTCGCTGGTGAAGTTGACGGTGGGCGCCTCGGATGGGTGTGGCATCCAGTATCCGTATGCGCTGTATGTGGATGGAGTCCTGGTGGGGCAGCCCACGACGCCGGGGTACGTGTTGCAGTTCGGAGACAGCATGGCGGCGGGCACGCATGCGTTCCAGGCCCTGGTCAGCGACCAGTGCGGCAACACGGCGAACTACCAGACGGTGTTCTTCAAGGACCTCACGCCGCCGGTCATCACGGGCATCGTGAGGGACGACAGCCAGCCGAAGAAGCCGAAGTTCACGGTGCAGTGCACGGACACGGAAGGAGTGCACCACGTGGAGATGCGGGAGAACGGCGTCCTCCTCCAGACGGACACCACGGCGCCATATGAGTTCGTGGTGGACACCACGGCCCGGCAGGACGGCAACTCCACGGTGCTGTTCCAGTGCACGGACATCAACGGCGTCTCCAGCACGCCGGAGACGCGCACGGTGACCGCGGACAACACCGGCCCCACGTACAACCTGACTGTTTATGGCGCGGGCCGCTCGTACCTCGTCTCGGCGGGGGCGGTGACGGATCCGCGCGGCGTCCAGTCCGTCAAGCTCGTGGGTGGGGTGATTCCCGGCTTCACCGTCACGCTGACCCAGGCGCCCTATTCCTACCAGTGGATCATCCCGGGGACCGGGGCCATCCAGACCGACCTGCCGTTCACGGTCGAGGCCAAGGACACGTGGGGGAACAGCGCCGGCAGGGTGCTGTACTGCCGGGTGAACACGGCCTCGACCACGCCGCAGTACCTGAGCTGCTACTCCCTGTGATCAGGGCAGGCCCGGGCGTCGCCTCGGTCGGGCGGCGCCTGGGCCACGCCGCGTGAAGCGCGTTCAACCCTCCGCGGCGCCAGGCGGGAGCGCCCCACTGCGCGTGGGGCGCTCACCGCATGCGGCCGAAAGGAACCGAAGGAGACCCGGGGCTACTCGTCCGACGGGGGCGGCTGCACGCGGCGGGTGGCCGGCATGGGCGCGGTGGCCGTGGCGGCGGCGTTGCGAGCGATCGCCTGGGCGCTCAGCGCGGCGGCGGACGGGTTGCGCGCGGGCAGCCGGGGGGCCTCCGGGGCGGGGGACGCGGTGCCTTCGCGGCCGAAGACGTCCTTGAGCATGGACAGGGTGCCCATCGCGGCGGTGGCCTCGTAGGGGACGAACATCTTGTTCTCGCCCTTGCCCAGCTCCTGGAGGGTCTCCAGGTAGCGCAGCGCGAGCACCTCCGGGGTGGCGCGGCCGGTGTGGATGGCCTCGAAGGTGAGGCGCGTGGCCTCCGCCTTGCCCTCCGCCTCCAGCATGACGGCGCGCTTGTGCCCTTCCGCGCGAGCGACCTCCGCGTCGCGTTCAGCCTCGGCGCGCAGGATGCGGGAGATCTTCTCGCCCTCGGCCTGGAGGATGGCGGCGGACTTGTCGCCCTCGGCCTTGGTGACCTCGGCGCGGCGCTCGCGCTCGGCGGTCATCTGCTTGGCCATGGCGGCCTTGATGGCCTGGGGCGGCTCAATCTCACGCAGCTCCACGCGGGTGACCTTGACGCCCCACTTCTCGGTGGCCTCGTCCAGCACCATGCGCAGCTTGGTGTTGACCGTCTCGCGGCTCGTGAGCGTCTGGTCCAGGGTGAGGCCGCCCATGACGTTGCGCAGGTTGGTCATGGTGAGCTGCTCGATGGCGAGCGCCAGGTTCTCCACCTGGTAGAGCGCGCGGCCCGGATCCACGATCTGGTAGTAGATGACGGAGCCGACCTCCATGTTGACGTTGTCATGGGTGATGACCTGGACAGTCTCGAAGCCCATGACCTGCTCGCGCAGGTCCACCAGCGTGTTGCGCACGATGCGCGTGCCGCTGCGCATCTCCATGGCGCGGGGGCTGTCCATGAAGGGGATGAGGATGTTCAGGCCGCTGGAGGCCACGTGGTGGAACTTCCCCAGCCGCTCCACGACCATGACCTTGGCCTGGGGAACGATGCGCACTCCGGTGATGAGCCCGAACGCGACGGCGGCCGCCGCGAAGAGCAGAACAATGGTCAGTCCCATCCTGCGTTCTCCTTCTTCGGTCGCGGCTGAGGCAGCGCGACCTCGTGGGACGCCGACGGGCGTCGCACCCACAACTTGAGTCCTTCGATCTGCTCCACGGTGACGCGTTCGCCCTCGGGCAGGGGGCCCGACAGGGAGCGCGCCATCCACAGCTCGCCGTTGATGCGCACGGTGCCCCCGTGTGGGTCGGACAGCGCCTCCGTCACCACGGCCTCCTGGCCCATCATCGCTTCGACGCCCGTCTTCAAACGCACGGCGTCGCGCATGAAAACGTGTTTGAAGATCGTCCGGGACGCGCCGAAGAGGGCCGCGGACACCAGGGTGAAGACGATGAGCTGACCGTCGAAGCCCAGCCCCGCGCCGGCCGTCAGGGACGCCATCAGGGCCCCCACGGCGAACCAGAGCGTGACGAAGCCGGAGAGCTTGATTTCGAGCGCCCCCAGGACGATCGCGGCAATCAGCCAGAGCTGCCAGGCGGTGGTGTCCATGGGGTCCTTGTTTGGCAGCCGCTTCGCCTTCCTGTCAAACCGGGCGACCGGGCGACAGGAAACAATCGTCCTGGAGGAGGGGTTGCGGGCGAGGACCCCAGGGTCCGCTCTGGGGGAGAGTCCATGCCGTACCTGTCCATCCGTGGCGCACGACTGTACTACGAAGACACCGGAGGGTCCGGGGAGCCGGTGCTCTTCAGCCACGGGCTGCTTTGGGATTCCCGGCTGTTCCGCGATCAAGTCACGGCCTTGCGGGGCCGCTACCGGTGCATCACGTATGACCACCGGGGGCAGGGGCACAGCGAGCCCCCGCCTGGTGGCTCGGCCATCGACCTGCGCACGGTGTACGAGGACGCGGTGGCCGTCATCCAGGCGCTGGGGCTGGCGCCGTGCCACTTCGTGGGCCAGTCGATGGGGGGCTTCGTGGGCCTGCGGGTGGCCGCGCGGCACCCGGAGCTGTTGCGGTCGCTGGTGCTGCTGGACTCGTCCGCGGCGGCGGAGCTGCCCCTGACGCTGGCGCGCTACCGGCTGCTCACGACGCTGACGCACTGGCTGGGGCTGCGGCCGGTGGTGGACCCCATCATGTCGCTCTACTTCGGGCGCACCTTCATGCGGGATCCGGAGCGCGCTGCGGAGCGGGCCCTGTTGCGCCGGCAGCTCGCGGACAACCCGCGCGAGGTGTGGCGGGCGATGCAGGGGGTCATCCACCGCCGCAGCGTGGAGGGGGAGCTGCACCGCATCGTGACGCCGACGCTGGTGCTGGTGGGCGACGAGGACCTGGTGACGGTGCCGGAGCGGGCGGAGCGGCTGCACCAGCGCATCCAGGGCTCACGGCTCGTGCGGCTGCCCTGTGGCGGGCACATGTGCATCCTGGAGCAGCCGGAGGCGGTCAATGCCGCGCTGCGCGACTTCCTGGAGACGGCGGAGCCGCCCGCCTGGGCACAGGAGATCCGGGGGCTGGGGTGAGAGGGATTGAGGCCCGCGGGGTAGGGTGAAGCCCGGTTGGCGGCCCGCTTCCATCACTGCACACCGCCGCGCACGAGCAGGCCCAAGGCCGCCCCGCCCAGCACGAGCCATGCGGAGTTGAGTCGGAGGCGAACCAGCAACGCACCGCTGACGAGTGCGAGCGCTACCGTCCAACCATCGACCAGCGCCGAGCGACCCAGCTGCCACGTCACCACCGCCATCAGGGCGAGGGATGCGGCATTGACGCCATCCAGCCCCGCACCGGCGATGGGCGAGCGCCGGATGCGCGGCACCAGGGGACCGCTGAGCGCGACAAAGACGAATGCGGGCAGGAAGATGCCCAACGTGGCGAGCCCCGCGCCGGCCGAGCCTCCAACGACATACCCGATGAAGGTGGCCGTCGTGAATACGGGCCCGGGTGTCACCTGGCCCACCGCCACGGCATCAAGGAGTTGTGCCTCGGTGAGCCAGCCCCAGCGCTCCACCAGGTCCGCGCGCAGGAATGCCAGCAGGACGTAGCCACTCCCAAAGAGAACGCTGCCCACCTTCACGAAGAAGAGGAACAGCCCGCCAAGGCTGAAGGGGGCTGCGGCGGTAGCGCCTGCTGCGAGTGCGTGCAGCGTCATGGGCAGGCCCAGGGTGACTCCGTGCCGCGAACCACCGGCCGCCCTCGGCGGGCCCTCGCGGAGCTGTTTCCAGAGCACCGCGCCAGCGCCCGCGAACACCAACACCAGCAGCTCGTTGACGCCCAACGCGCGGGCCACGGTGCTGCCGAGGGCCAGGGCCGCGAGCGGTCGCGTCTTGAGGGCGGAGCGTCCCAGGCCCCAGAGCGCCTGGAGCACCACCGCGATGATGACAGGCTTGACGCCGTAGAGAATGGCGCCGGTCTCCGGCAGGGAGCCGAAGCGCATGTACGCCCAGGCGGCAACGAGCGTGAGCATCATCGCGGGGAGGATGAAGCAGGCCCCCGCGACCAGCAGCCCAGGCCAGCCAGCGCGGCGGTGTCCCAGGTGAATGGCCAGCTCAGTCGAGTTGGGGCCCGGGATGAGGTTGGTGGCGCCCAGCAGGTCGAGGAACTCCTCCCGCGGCAGCCAGCCACGCCGGCGCACCACCTCGTCCTCCATCATCGCGATGTGGGCGGCGGGGCCACCGAACGCCGTCAGGCCGAGTCGCAGGAAGAGCAGCGCCACCTCTCCAAGCCGGCCCGGCGGCACACGCTGGGCGTCGTCCCCCTCACGCATTTCGCCGCTCCGTGAGCCAGGCATCCACCGGCGGACAAGGAAGCCCACGAGAACGAGGGTACCACCCTGTACCGGGCTGGTTGGAGGACGCTCGCGCCCGGCCAGGGGCCCGGGGCCCGGGGACAACCCATGAAGTCGCCCTCTCGGCGCGCGAAGATCCAATCTAGCGCCTGAACGCCCGCTCAGTATCCTGATCCAGCGTGAGCTACGCCGAGCTGGTGTGCAGATCCCACTTCTCCTTCCTGCGCGGTGCGTCCCATCCCGAGGAGCTGGTGGCCGCGGCGGCGCGGCTGGGCCTGTCCGCGCTGGCGCTGACGGATCAGGACGGGCTTTACGGCGCGGTGAAGGCGCACCTGGCGGCGAAGGAGCACGGGGTGAAGCTGCTCCTGGGCGCGGAGCTGACGCTGGAGGACGGCCCGCCGGTGGTGGTGTACGCCCGTGACGCGGGCGGGTACGCGAACCTGTGCCGGCTGGTGTCCCACAGCCGGATGACGCACCCCAAGGGGGAGGCGGGCCTGCCGTGGCGCAAGCTGGCGGAGCACGCGTCGGGGCTGCTCGCGCTCCTGCCGGGGCCCGCGCCGCTGGAGGCGGTGGCCCCGCTGGCGGAGGCCTTTCCGGGGGCCTTCCATGTCGGCTTGAGCCGCTCGCTGTCGGCGGGGGACGCCGTCCGGGAGGCCCGGGCGGACGCGCTGGCCCGCGCGCTGGGCGTGCCGCTGGTGGCCCACAACGACGTGCACACGCACCACCGGGAGCGCCAGCCGCTGCAGGACGTGCTCACCTCCATCCGGCACGGGGTGACGGTGGATCAGGCGGGCACGCGGCTGTTCCCGAACGCGGAGCGGACGCTGAAGTCCCCCGGGGAGATGGCGCGGCTGTTCGCGGACCGGCCGGAGGCGCTGGCGCGCACGGTGGAGCTGGCCTCCCGCTGTGAGGCGTCGCTGGACGCGCTGCACTACCACTTCCCGGAGGAGGATCTGCCCGAGGGCCGCACGGCGGACACCCACCTGCGGGCGCTGACGGAGGCCGGGCTGCGCACGCGCTACCCGGCGGGCATCCCGCCGGAGGTGACGCGGCAGATTGAGCACGAGCTGCGGCTCATCGCGGCGCTGGACTTCGCGGGGTACTTCCTGGCGCTGTGGGACATCGTGATGTTCGCGCGGGGGCGGGGGATCCTCTGTCAGGGGC
>NZ_RAWD01000313.1:0-11076 GCF_003612065.1 Corallococcus sp. CA047B | reverse complement strand
GGGCGGCGTGCGCGCGGGCGCGGGTTCGGCCGCGCGGGCCGGAACCACCGCGGGCGGCCGGGGGTTGCCCTTCGCGGGCTTCTTCTCCGGCTCGTCCGACGCGCGGTAGCCCTTGCGCTCCGGGGGCGGCTCCGGCGGGTCGTCGTAGGCGTCGCGCGCGGGACGCTCGCGCACGGGCTTGTCGTCGTCGCCGAACGGATCCTCGTCGCGCTTGCGGTCCTTCTCTTCAATCTCCCGCAGCTTGGCGGCCTCCGTCTTGCCCTGCCGGCGCTCGGGCGCGGCCTCCGGCGCATCCGGGGCGCGGCCGTTCACCGCGTTGAACTTCCGGGCGCACTGGGAGCGCTGGGTCGTGCAGCCCTCGAAACAGCGCGTCAGCTTGCGGATGGCGGCGCCGTTGCCGCCGTACTCGATGGTGCAGTCCTCCTTGCACGCGATGGCGTCCTCCTCGCATCCCGGCGGGATGGGGGCGGCCAGGGCAGGGGTACCAAGCAGGAAGGCGAGGGCGACGAGGCGCGGAAGAAGACGCATGGCAAATGTGAAAGCTACCAGTCTTCAGCGCTTCCCGGGGGAGGGCCCCGCGATATCGTCAGGCCCACGCCCGGCGCCCGGGCGAGGGGAGACGCATGCCGGCGGTCAAGGTGGGCATCATCGGGGGCCAGGCCCTCTACCAGGCCCTGGGGCTCCAGGGCCGGGGCGAACCCCTCACCATCGAGACGCCCTTCGGTCCGCACAGCTCGCCGTTCATCGCCACGGAGCTGGACGGCGTCCCCGTCGTCTTCGTCTCCCGCCACGGCCAGGGCCACGTCCACAACGCCACCCGCTCCCCCTACCGCGCCAACCTCTTCGCCCTGAAGGTCCTGGGCGTCACCCACGTCCTCGCCACCGGCACCGTGGGCAGCCTGCGCGAACACATCCAGCCGCTCCACCTGGCCCTGCCGGATCAGGTCATCGACCGGACCTATCGCCGCCCCTGCACCTTCTACGACGACGTCGCCGTGCACGTGGAGCTGGCCCAGCCCTTCTGCTCCACCCTGCGCCAGACGCTCACCGACGCCGCGCGCCACGGCGACACCGTGGTGCACCCCACCGGCACCTACGTGTGCATCGAAGGTCCCTCGCTCAGCACCCAGGCGGAGAGCCAGCTCTACCGCACCTGGGGCTGCGACCTCGTGGGTCTCACCGCGATGCCGGAGGCGCGGCTCGCCCGTGAGGCGGAGCTGCACTACGCCCTCATCGCGCTGCCCACAGACCACGACTCCTGGCGTCCCCAGCCCGTGGGACAGGAACCCGAAGCCCTCCTGCCCCAGCTCGCCCAGCGCCTGGACGCCGTCACCGCCCACGGGGCCGCCCTGTTGCGCCGCGCGCTGCCCCGCATCGCCGGCACCGCGTCCCAGTGCCGCTGCGACAGCGCGCTCGCGCTGGCCATCTTCACCGACCGCTCGCGCATCCCCGCCGAGGTGCGCTCCCGCCTGCGCCCCCTCCTGGGCCGCTACCTGCCGTCCGGCGTCGTCTAGCAACCGACACTGCCGGGTCCCCGTCGCGAGCGCTCGGCTGGCTGGCTGCTGCCGAATGCCCGGACCGTTCGCACATTGGCTCCCCAACAGACCCGGAGGGGGAGTCACATGGGGCTGCCACGGCTCAAGTACCTGACGTGGAGGGAGTTCGGTCGGCGCTTCTGGAAGGAGATTGAAGAGGACGCCGTCACCGACGTGGCGGCGCAGCTGTCCTACTACTTCATCTTCTCCCTGTTCCCGTTCCTGTTCTTCCTCGTCACGCTGGTGGCGTACCTGCCGTTCGCGCCCGGCGCCGTGGACGCGATGATGGACCGCATCCGTCCGCTCGTGCCCGGGGACGCGCTGGGCGTGGTGAGCCAGCACCTGACGTCCATCGTCGGCGAGACGCGCCCCAAGCTGCTCACGGTGGGTCTGCTCGTCGCGCTGTGGTCGGCCTCGCGCGGCGTGGATGCGCTGCGCAAGGCGCTCAACATGGCGTACGACGTGCCGGAGTCCCGGCCCTACTGGAAGACGCAGGCCCTGGCGCTGACGGTGACGCTGGCGGGCACGCTGCTCATCCCCCTGTCCTTCGCCATCCTGCTCCTGGGGGGGCGCGTGGGCGCGTGGGCCGCGGACAAGCTGGCGCTCATCGACGAGTTCCACATCGTCTGGTCCTGGCTGCGCTGGCCGTTCACCGCGGGGCTGGTGATGCTGATGCTGTCGCTCTGCTACTACCTGCTGCCGGACGTGAAGCAGCGCTTCAAGTACATCACCCCGGGCTCCGTGTTCGGCACGCTGGCGTGGCTGGGCAGCACCTGGGGCTTCACCCAGTACGTGGAGCACTTCGGCAAGTACGACGTCACCTACGGCTCCATCGGTGGCGTGGTGGTGCTGCTGCTGTGGCTCTACCTCTCCGGGCTCATCTTCATCCTCGGAGGGGAGCTCAATGCCATCCTCGAACACGCCTCCGTGAAGGGGAAGGCCAAGGGCGCGCGCGACTTCGGTCAGCCCGCGCCCCTGGAGCCTCCGCTCAAGACGCCCGGCGCCGCGAAGAGCGCCAACAGCGCCCGGAAGACGCGGCTGGCCCTGTTCCGAAGAAGGCGCCGGGTGGCCGAGGGCAAGGACCCGGAGCCTCCCGGCTTCGTGCCGGACGAAGGCGACAACCCGCCCGTGCACTGAAAAGGCCCGGGCGGGGCACTCCGAAGCAGACGACTACTTGGGCAGCTTCGCCTTGATGGCCGTCAGGCCGCCCGCGTCGTTGCGGCCGCCCTTGAGGCCCTGCTGCGCGATGATCTTCCGCAGGTGCGCGATGCGGTCCGCGTTGGTGGGGTGCGTGGACAGCCACTTGAGCACCGAGGGCTGGGTGCCCTGCATCTGCTGGAGCTTCTCGAAGAAGGCGATGAGGCCGTTCGGATCAAAGCCGGCCGCGGCGGAGTACCTGGCGCCGTACTCGTCGGCCTCCGTCTCCTCGCTGCGCCCGTGCGCCAGCTGCAGCCCGCCGCCCGCCAGCTGCGCGGCGATCTGCGCGGCGGTGCCCGGGTTCTGGCCCAGCGCCACCTGGGTGATGGTCTGCAGGCCGTACGCGTTCACCATCGCGCGCGCCGAGTGCCGGCCCACCACGTGGCCCGCCTCGTGCGCCATCACGCCCGCCAGCTCCGCCTCGGTGTCCGCCGCGAGCAGCAGGCCCGTGTAGACGTAGAGGAAGCCGCCCGGCGTGGCGAAGGCGTTGACCGTCTTCGGGTCGTTGATGACGTTGACCTTCCACTTCACCCCGGAGCGGTCCTTGTTGGCCTGCGCCAGGATGGGGGCGGAGATGCCGCGCACGTACTGCAGCACTTCGGGGTCCTCCACGTATTGGATGTTCTCCTTCGTCTCCAGCTCCTTCTTCACCTGGAGGCCCAGCTGGTTCTCCTGTTCGTCGGAGATGAACGCCTTGGCGATCGCCTTCTCCGCGCCGACGCGCTGCTTCGCGCAGCCGGTGGTGAGGCCCGAGGCCAGGGTAAGGGTCAGGATTGCGGTGGCCATCCGATGCATGGGCGAGTCGTCCCTTCGCTAACGAGGTGGTGGCGTGTCCCGCCCCTCGTAGTCACGCTGACTCGCCCCGGGCAAGCCCCTTCCCGGCCCCGTTTTCACCGGAGGAAAGAGGGCTGCTGGGAGGGCACCCGGGCCCCGGCGCATGGGAAATGCGCGGGGAAGGGGAACCGGTGCTATGTGCCCCGGTGGATGCCTGAGCTACCGGAAGTGGAGATCGCCCGGCGCAACCTCGTGCGCTGGTTCAAGGGCCACCGCATCGTGCGCGCGGAAGCGGACGCCACCCGCATCTTCCGGGGCGCGGAGCTGGCGCACTTCGCGAAGCTCACCGGCCAGGTGAAGGCCCTGGAGCGTAAGGGAAAATACCTCCTGCTCACCCTGGAGGGCGGCCGGGGCCTGATGGCCCACCTGGGGATGACCGGGAAGTTCGTGTGCCGCAAGGAGGGCGAGCCCGTGCCCTACAGCCGCGCCCGCTTTCACCTGGAGGACGGCCACGTCGTCCACTTCAGTGATCCCCGCCTCTTCGGCCGGATGGAGCCCGTGCCGGCCCAGGGGCTGTGGGAGCTGGCCTCCGTGAAGGCCCTGGGCAGGGATCCGCTGACCGAAGGCCTCACCGGCCCCCAGCTCCAGGAGGCGGTGGGGGACTCGAAGCAGGATTTGAAGGTGGCGCTGATGGACCAGGGCCGGATCGCGGGCCTGGGCAACATCCACGCGGCGGAGGCGCTCTTCCGCGCGGGCGTGCACCCGGCGCGCAAGCCCGCGTCGCTCACGCCCCCGGAGTGGCAGCGGCTGGCCGAAGGGGTCCACGCTGCGTTCGACTTCGCCTTCAAGGAGCAGGAGGGCGAGGACATCGTGTACCTGGAAGAGCCGGGTTCCGTGAACCGCTTCCACGTCTACGGGCGGGCGAAGGGGCCGTGCTCGAAGTGCGCAACGACCGTGGAGTCCTTCACCCAGGGTGGGCGCACCACGCATTTCTGTCCGAAATGTCAGCCGCTCCCCAAGGCCCCCGCCCCTCCGGGAAAGCCGCCGAAGAAGCCCTCACGGGTCGTTGACGGAGCGAAGCCCCGCTCCCGTAGACGTTGACACCCCTGGGGGGCATGGCTTGAATCGCCCGCCCTTTACACCCGGCCGCGTCATGTCGTGGCCCCGGAGACCGTTGACCATGCCTCACGTCCTGCTGGCGGCGCTGCTCGTCGCCTCGTCCACGGCCACCGCGCAGACGCCGGTGCCTGATGGTGGCTCGCCCGCCGCGGCACCCCAGGAGTCGGCCCCGGCCGAATCGCCTGCTCCCGCCCCCGCGGCCCCGGCCGCCGCCGCGCCCGCTGCCTCCACCGACGGCGCTGTCAGCCGCGAGGAACTGGAGCAGCGGCTGGAGGCCACCCGCCAGGAGCTGCGCGAGGACATCCGCGCGCAGACGGCCACCCAGGCCGTGGCCAACAACGACTGGCAGGAGGAGTGGACGGAGGAGAAGCGCAAGCTGGAGCTGTTCACGCTCGACGGCTACCTGCGCGTGCGCCCCACGCTCTTCTACAAGTTCGACCTGGGCAAGCCCGCGCTGCCGTCCGGCACGCCCCTGGGCCGCCAGCTGTGGACGCGCTCGCCGCGCTCCCCCACCGAACAGACCCAGGCCGGCGCCAACATGCGCTTCCGCCTGGACCCGTCCTTCAACGTCTCCGAGGACGTGCGGGTCAAGGTGCAGGTGGACGCCCTGGACAACATCCTCCTGGGCTCCAACCCGGACAGCGCCTACAGCGGTGACGGGCGCAACAACTTCACGCTCTTCTCGGAGAACCAGACCCCGGGCAACTCCGCCATCAACGCGTTCAAGGACTCCGTCCAGGTCCGCCGCGCGTACGGTGAAGTGACGACGCCGGTGGGCATCCTGCGCTTTGGCCGCATGGGCAGCCACTGGGGCGTGGGCATGCTGCGCAACGACGGCAACTGCCTGGACTGCGACTACGGCGACACGGTGGACCGCATCCAGTTCGTCACCGAGCCGTTCGCCGGCTGGTACGTGACGCCGATGCTGGACTTCAACTCCGAGGGGCTCACCTCCGAGCGCTCCAACTCCCTGGGCGAGCCGGTGGACCTCACCCAGTCCGACGACAGCCACAGCCTGGTGCTGGCCATCGCGCGGCGCGACACCGAGCAGCAGGAGCGCGCCAAGCTGGACAACAACCAGGGCGTGCTCAACTACGGCCTGTACTTCACCTACCGCACGCAGCGGTACGCGACCCTGGGCGACACGAGCGGCGTCCCCATCAACCCGGACCCGGTGGTCAACGTCAGCACCCCCACGTTCCTGCCGCGCGGCGGGACGATGTACGTGCCGGACCTGTGGTTCAAGTACGCGGAGAAGAAGTTCCGCATCGAAGCGGAGTTCGCCGCGCAGCTGGGCACCATCGACGGCCGCGCGCTGACGACCGCGGACCCCGCCTCCCAGTCGCTGCGCATCGCGCAGTTCGGCGGCGTGCTCCAGACGGAGTTCCACGTCATCGAGAACAAGCTGCACCTGGGCGTGGAAGCGGGCTTCGCGTCCGGTGACAAGGCGCCGGGCTTCGGCAACTACCCGGGCCGCCAGGGGACCGGCACGGACGGCAACACCGCGGCGGGCGACGTGGAAGGCCGGCAGTACCGCTGCGACACCGGCGGCTGCAGCGACAACGCCATCCGCAACTTCCGCTTCAACCGCGACTACCGCGTGGACCTCATCCTGTGGCGCTCCATCCTCAACGGCGTCACGGATGCGTTCTACGTGAAGCCGGGCCTCAAGTACTCCATCGCGGAGGGCTTCGACGTCTTCGGCAGCGTCATCTACTCGCAGGCGTTCTACGCGGAGTCCACGCCCTCCTCCATCAACAAGGGCCTGGGCTTCGAGGCGGACATCGGCGCGCGCTACGTGACGGAGGACGGGTTCGTGGCGGGCATCGACTACGGCATCCTCTTCCCGCTCGCGGGCCTGAAGGACCTGAACCTGACCGCGCAGGAACTCAACACCGCGCACGCCATCCGCGGCACGCTGGCCATCAAGTTCTAGCCATGCGCGGACTCCTTCCCCGGTGGTGTGTCGCCGCCGTCCTGACGCTGGGACTGGTGGCGTGTGGCATCAAGGGCAATCCCCACGCCCCCCGTCCGGTGCCGCCGTCCAACACGGACGCCGGGCTTCCCCAGTGACGGCCTTCGCGTATCGCAAGGGCTCGCTGCACGCGGAAGGGGTGCCCCTGTCGGCCATCGCGGACGCGGTGGGCACGCCCACCTACGTCTATTCCGCCCAGGCCCTCACGGAGCGCTTCCGCGAGGTGACGGAGGCGTTCGCCGGCCACCCGCACCTCATCTGCTATTCGGTGAAGGCCAACTCCAACCTGGCCATCCTGAAGCTCTTCACCGCGCTGGGCAGTGGCTTCGACATCGTGTCTGGCGGAGAGCTGGCCCGCGTGAAGCAGGCGGGCGGTGACGCGGGCAAGACGGTGTTCGCCGGCGTGGGCAAGACGCCGGAGGAGATGGCCCAGGCCCTCGTCTCCGGCATCCGGCTCTTCAACGTGGAGAGCGCGGAGGAACTGGAGGCGCTGGATGCGGTGGGGCGCAGGGCGGGCCACCGCGCGCCGTTCGCGCTGCGGGTGAACCCGGACGTGGATGCCCGCACGCACCGCTACATCGCCACCGGCCTGAAGACGTCCAAGTTCGGCGTGCCCTTCGAGGAGGCGGTCGCCCTCTACGCGAAGGCGAAGAAGATGAAGGGCGTGCGGGCGCTGGGGCTGGACTGCCACATCGGCTCGCAGCTCACGCGCACGGCGCCCATGCGCGCCGCGCTCACCAAGGTGGCGGACCTCTACGTCACGCTCAAGGCCAAGGGCCACGCGCTGGAGTACCTGGACGTGGGCGGCGGCCTGGGCATCACCTATTCGGACGAGACGCCCCCCAGCCCCCAGGAGTACGCGCGCACGGTGCTGGCCGCGGTGAAGCCCACCGGGGCCACGCTGCTCTTGGAGCCGGGCCGCTCGCTCGTGGGCAACGCGGGCGTGCTGCTCACCCGCGTGCTGTACCGCAAGCCCACCGAGGTGCGCACCTTCGTGGTGGTGGACGCGGGGATGAACGACCTCATCCGCCCGGCCCTCTACGAAGCGCACCATGAATTCCTGCCCCTGGTGAAGCGCCGGGGCAGGGACGTGCAGGTGGACGTCGTGGGGCCGGTGTGTGAGTCCACCGACGTGCTGGCGAAGGCGCGCGCCCTGGTGCTGCCCCGCCAGGACGACCTGTACGCCTTCATGAGCGCGGGGGCCTACGGGATGAGCATGGCTTCTACCTACAACTCGCGGCCCCGGCCGGCCGAGGTGCTGGTGGACGGGGAGGCGTGGCGCGTCGTGCGCGAGCGCGAGCGAGTCGAGGACCTCTGGCGCGGCGAGCGGGCCTGAACGTATAAGCGCCGACATGAAGACCTTCCAAGGCTCCATGACGGCGCTGGCCACTCCGTTCCTGAACGGGGCGCTGGACGAGGGGGCCTTCCGGGCCCTGGTCCGCGCCCAGCTTGAAGGCGGCACGAGCGTGCTGCTGCCCATGGGCACCACGGGCGAGGCCGTCACCCTGGATTCGGATGAGCGCGCGCGCGCCATCGCCGTGGTGGTGGACGAGGTGAAGGGCCGCGTGCCGGTGGTGGCGGGCGCGGGCAGCAACAGCACGCGAGAGACCGTGGACTCCGTGCGCCGCGCGCGCGAGGTGGGCGCGGACGGCGCGCTCATCGTCACGCCCTACTACAACAAGCCCACGCAGGCGGGGCTCGTGGAGCACTACCGCGCCATCGCGAAGGCGCACCCGGGCTTCCCGCTCATCGCCTACAACGTGCCGGGCCGCACGGGCGTGGACCTGCTGCCGGAGACGGCGCTCAAGCTGTGCGACATCCCGGAGGTCGTGGCGCTCAAGGAGGCCACCGGCAACCTGGCGCGCGCGGTGGACCTGGTGGAGCTGTGCGGCGACCGGCTCACGCTCCTGTCCGGCGACGACTTCACGGTGCTGCCCTTCATCGCGTGTGGTGGCCAGGGCGTCATCTCCGTGTCCTCCAACGTGGCGCCCCGGATGATGGCGGACCTGGTGGCGGCGGCGCGCGGCGGCGACATCGCGAAGGCGCGAGCGCTCCAGGTGCGGATGAACGCGCTGCACCGGCTGCTCTTCGTCGAATCAAACCCCATCCCGGTGAAGTGGGCGCTGCACCTGATGGGGATGTTCGGCCCGGAGGTGCGCCTGCCGCTGGTCCCCATGGGCGAGGCGAACGCGGCGAAGCTGAAGGACGCGCTCGCGCACCTGGGCTTGTTGAAGGGCTGAAAAGCGTCCCCCACGCCGTCCCCCCGTCGTCGCTGGAGCACACGCGCCATGATCCGCACCGTCATCACCGGCAGCACCGGCCGCATGGGCAGCACGCTGCTGCGCCTGGCGCGCGACGCGAAGGACCTCCAGGTGGTGGGCGCCACGGTGCGCCCGGGCAGCCCGGTGGCGGGGCAGGACGCGGGGCTCGCTGCCCGGCTGGGCGCGGCGCTGGACGTGCTGCTCATGGACGACCTGGACCGCGCGCTGGAGTTCTCCAAGGCGGACGTCGTCGTGGACTTCACCGGCCCCCAGGCGAGCCTCGCGCACGCGAAGACGTGCGCCGAGCGCGGCGTGCCGCTGGTGGTGGGCTCCACGGGCTTCACGGAGGACGACAGCGCGGCGCTCCGGGTGCTCGCGCGCAAGGTGCCCATCGTCGCGGCGCCCAACATGTCCGTGGGCGTCAATCTGATCATCGGCGTGGCGGCGGAGCTGGCGCGCGTGCTGGGGCCCTCGTTCGACGTGGAGGTGCTGGAGGCGCACCACCGGATGAAGAAGGACGCGCCCAGCGGCACCGCGCTGAAGCTGGCGGAGGTGCTCGCGGAGGCGCTGGGGCGCACGCGCGATGACCTCACGTTCGTGCGCGACGGGCAGACGGGCGCCCGCCCCCCGGGTGAGATTGGCGTGCAGGCGCTGCGCGGCGGAGACGTGGTGGGCGAGCACACCGTGTACTTCTTCGGAGAGGGCGAGCGCATCGAGCTCACCCACCGGGCGACGAACCGGGACCAGTTCGCGCAAGGGGCGCTGAGGGCCGCGCGGTGGGTGGCGCGCCGTGCGCCGGGGCTCTATGACATGGCCGACGTGCTCGGACTCCAGGGGAAGACATGACCGCCCGTTACTGCCGCTTCCAGGTGGATGGCCGCGCCAGCCATGGCCGCGTCGACGGCACCGAGGTGGTGGTGCTCACCGCCGCGCCGTGGGCCGGAGGCAAGGAGACGGGGCTGCGCCGGTCGCTCAAGGGCCTGACGCTGCTCGTTCCGTCGGATGCGTCGAAGGTCGTCTGCATCGGGCAGAACTACCGCAAGCACGCGGAGGAGATGGGCAAGCCCGTCCCCACCGAACCGCTCATCTTCACCAAGCCCTCCACCGCGCTCAACGGCCCGCTTTCGCCCATCCGCATCCCCAAGGCGAGCCAGGAGGTGCACCACGAGGCGGAGCTGGCGCTGCTCATCGGTGAGCGCGTGAAGAACGCCGACGAGGCCACCGCCGCGCGCGCCATCTGGGGCCTCACCGCCTTCAACGACGTCACCGCGCGCGACATCCAGCGCAAGGAAATCCAGCACACCCGCGCCAAGGGCTACGACACCTTCGCCTGCGCGGGCCCCTGGGCCGTGACGGGCCTGTCCCCGGCGGACCTGCGGGTGGTGTGCCGGGTGAACGGACAGGTACGCCAGGATGGCCGGACGTCCGACATGGTGTTCAGCCCCGCCCGCCTGGTGTCCTTTATCTCCCACATCATGACGCTGCTGCCGGGCGACCTGGTGAGCACGGGCACCCCGTCCGGGGTGGGCGTGCTGGTGGCGGGGGACACGGTGGAGGTGGAGCTGGAGGGAATCGGAACCCTGGTGAACCCGGTTGAGATGGAGCCTTGAGTGCGACCGTCTATGTAGGTCTGGGTTCCAATGAGGGCGACCGCGAGGCCCACCTCGTGGCCGCCCTCTCCGCGATGTCCTGCATCGACGCGGTGGCGGTGCTGGGCTGCTCGTCGCTGTACGACAGCGCCCCGGTGGGCCCCGCGCAGCCCCGCTTCCTGAACGCCGTGGTGGCGCTGGAGTGCGAGCTGTCCCCGCAGCGCCTGCTGTGCATCCTGCAGCGGATTGAACAGGACCTGGGCCGCCGCCGCCTCCAGCACTGGGGGCCGCGCACCATCGACCTGGACATCCTCCTGTGGGACGAGGAGGAGCGCTGCGTCGTCGCGGACGCCAACCTCCAGGTGCCCCACCTGGAGCTGCACAAGCGCCGCTTCGCACTGGAACCCCTGTCGGAGCTGGCCCCCTGGGCCCGGCACCCGGTGCTGGGCGTGACGGTGCGGGAGCTGCTCGCGAAGCTCGCCCCCCAGGACGTCCGCAAGCGCGAGGCCCTCTGCTGGCCCGACGTGGGCGCCCGTTTCCCCGTGCACGAACTATGAGCCTGTCCCTCGCCCTGGCCACGGCCGCGCTGCTCGCGGCCGTGGCCAGGGCGAGGGACAGGCTCATAG
>NZ_RAWD01000312.1:0-11131 GCF_003612065.1 Corallococcus sp. CA047B | reverse complement strand
TCCGCCGGCCGCGGCGCGTCCCCCGCCCTACGTTCCACCACCCGCGCCGCCGCGTCCGCCACCGGTGATGACACCGTCGGCGCGTCCTCCGGCACCGCCGCCGCCCGCGCCGCCGGCTCCGGCTCCGGCTCCGGCTCGGCGTCCGGTGGTGGCGAGCCCCGCGCCGTCGTATTCGAGCGCGGAGTTCGTGGGTCTGGAGCGGCGCTCGGACGACCGGCTGCACGCGGACGTGCGGGTGACGATGAAGAACACGGGCATCTTCACCGACCACCGCATCATCAACCTGTCGTCGGGCGGTCTGTTCATCGGCACGGACCGGCCGTTGCGACTGGGGACGCAGGTGGAACTGACGCTGCGCTTCGATGATCCGGAGCGGGTGATGACCCTGCGCAGCTCCGTCATCTGGGAGAACTCCCTGGAGGACGGAAAGAACCCGCGCGGCTACGGGTTGCGCTTGAGCGCCTTGCGCGCGGAGGAGCGGGACTTCATCCAGCAGTACGTCCGCCGTCCGAAGAAGCCCTGACGTGCACCAGGCGAGGCTGCACGTCGGGCCCCGAGTCGGGATAGAAGACGGACGTCAGAACAACTGCACCAGGAAGACCGCGCTCATGGCGACGAAGGCCACCATCACCGCCATGACGGACTTCAGCTCCAGGTCCCTGCGGTCCAGCTCGTTCGCGAAGTTCATGATGTCCTCTCCAATCCTCGAAACCTTCCTCCCTTCCTACGGACCCGGCGCGGAACGATTGCCCCGCGGCAGGTGTCCCGCCGCGGCGGCGCGGCATGCGACCAGGAAAGCGGACGACACCCTGATGCCGGTGACGCGATGAGCGCCGGGGATTCCCCCGTCACGCTGGACGGCCTGCTCCAGGTGCTGCCGGTGCCGCTGTTCGTCGTGCGGGGCGACCGGCTGGTGTTCACCAACACCGCGCTCCAGACGCTGCTGGGCCTGGGTGTAGGCGAGCTGCCCTCCATCCTGGAGTTCAGCGCCCGCTTCAGTCCGGAGGAGCGCGCGTGGGTGGAGCCCCTGGCGCGGGCCCTGGCGCGCGGCGAGCCCCTGCCGGAGCAACCGACCTGGGGGCGGATGCGGGGCGCGGACGGACATCAGCACCAGCTGACGCTGATCCACGCGCCGGGACGGGTGCCGGAAGAGCAGCTCGTGATGTTGCTGGACGCCGAGGGCGGGGACGCGGTGCGCAGGCTGTCCACCGTGCTGGTGTCCACCGCGGCGGAGCTGCTGCGCTGCCGGGACGAGACGGCGGTGCTGGAGCTGGCGGTGGAGGCCGTGCACCGGCAGGGCTTCTACGTGGCCGTGATGTTGTTGGAGGGCGACTTCCTGCGCCACGGGCCGCTGCGCCAGGAGCCGGAGAGCGTGGCGGCCGCCGAAAGCCTGTATGGGCAGGCGCTGCACGAGGTGCGCATCCACCGGGAGCGCATGCCGCACCTGACGGAGGTGCTCACCCGGCGCAAGGCGGCCTTCCATCCGGATGCGTTCAGCATGGCCCGGCGGATCCACGCGCCGGAGGTGGCGGAGAACATCCAGCGCATCTATCCCCCGGGGTCGCGTGCCCTGGACGCGCCCATCTTCGTGGGGGATGAGCCCTTCGGCGTGCTCGCGGTGCAGTCCCCCACGTTGACGCCCGCGAACGCCGGCGCGCTGGAGTTGTTCGCGCAGCTCATCGGCGGGGCGCTGGAGAACGTGCGCCACCACCGCGCGGCGGAGGCACGGCTCGCGGAGGTGTCGCGGTTGCAGGGGGAGCTGGTCGCGAGCGAGCGGCTGACGGCGCTGGGCGAGGCGGCGGGCGTGGTGGCGCACGAGGTGCGCAATCCCCTGGGCGCCATCCTCAACACGGTGGCGGTGCTCAAGCGCGAGCCGCGCCTGGGGCCCTCCGGCGCCGCGGCGGTGGAGATGCTGGAGGAGGAGGCCATCCGGCTGGAGGACATCGTGCGCGACCTGCTGGACACGGTGCGCCCGCTGGAGCCCCGGCCGCGCCCCGTGTACCTGGGGGAGCTGGTGCACCGCGCGCTCGGCCAGCTCCACGGCCGGGAGGGGCTGCCCACGCCGCGCGTGGTGTTCGACGAGGCGCCGGACGTGCCGGACATCGCGGGCGACGAGACGCTGTTGCAGCTGGCCCTCACGCACCTGATGCGCAACGCGCTGCAGGCCTCGCCCGCGAAGGGCACGGTGCGCGTGGCGGTGCGCCGCGTGCCGCAGGGCGTGTCGCTGGTGGTGGAGGACGAGGGCCCGGGCATCGCGGGCGTGGATCCGCAGCGCGTCTTCGAGCCCTTCTTCCTCACGCGCGCCAACGGACGCGGCCTGGGCCTGGCCATCGTGCGGCGCGTGGTGCTCGCGCACGGAGGCACCGTGCGCGCCGGCGCGCGGCCTGAAGGGGGCGCGCGATTCGAGCTGGTGTTGCCGCTCTAGCGGGCGGGCCGCCCCGGCCTGCCCATCACGGCCCGGCCAGCACCAGCAGGCACGGCAGGCCGCCGTTCTTCACATCCACCGTCCGCGCGCCGTTCAGCCCCAGCGCCGCCAGCAGCTTCGGCTCGTCGGGGATGATGATGGCCTTGCGCCATCCGCGAAACGCGCCGTTCAACGTCGCGCCCAGCGCGCGGTAGAGGTCCGGCAGGTCCAGTTCCTCGCCCACGCGCTTGCCGTAGGGCGGGTTGGCCACCACCAGCCCGGGCCCTTCCGATGGCGCCTTCAGCGTGCGCAGGTCGTGCCGCTCCAACGTCAGCGTCACCCCCGCGCGCTTCGCGTTGCGCCGCGCCGTCCCCAGCGCGCCCGCGTTGAGGTCGTAGCCACGAATCACCGCGCGCGGCTCGCCCAGCACCCGCGCCTCCGCCTCCGCGCGGCGGCGCGCCCACCCCTCCTTGTCGAACGAAGGGAACGACTGGAACGCGAACGTGCGCAGCAGCCCCGGCGCCTTGCGCTGGGACATCCACGCGCCCTCCACCAGGAACGTGCCGGAGCCGCACATCGGATCCACCAGCGGCACATCTCCCGTGTAGCCCGCGAGCCCCAGCAGGCCCGCCGCCAGCGTCTCGCGCAGGGGCGCGCGCCCCACCTCCTGCCGGTAGCCGCGCTGGTGCAGCGGCTCCCCGGAGGTGTCCGCGCTCACCGTCCACCGGTCCCCTTCCCCACGCACGAGCAGCGTGAGGCCCGGAGCACCGCCCTCCTCGTCCAGGTGCGGCCCCGCGCGCTGGACCTCCTTCAGGCCCCAGGCCACGGCGGCGGACTCGTACACCACGTTGGGCCCGGGCGCCGCGGAGCGGTGCAGCGTCACCGACATCCGGGGCGGCGTCTTCCCATCCCAGAGGTCCTTCATGGGCAGCGCGGCCAGCTCGCGCACCAGCCCGTCCGCCGTGGGCGCCTTGAACGTGCCCAGGCGCAGGAGCACGCGGCTGGCGGTGCGCAGGTGCAGGTTCGCCGTCTGGTACAGGCCGGGAGGGCCCACGAACTCCGCGCCGCCTTCCACGCGGCGGGGACCCAGGCCGCACTCGCGGGCCTCCGCCTCCAGCGCGGGCTCCAGCCCGGGCAGCGTGGACACGTAGATGACTTCCTCACCCGCTCGGGCGCGCGCGTCCGTCACGGGGAGCGCGTCCGCGGCGCGGCGGTCAGCGCGGCGGCGGCCTGCTCCAACGCGCGCTCCATCTGATCCAGGTCATACGGCTTGGGCAGCAGCACCGCGCGCTCCAGTTCGGGTCCGGACTCCGAGTTCACCGCGCGCGAATCGCCGGAGGCGATGACGATGCGCAGCGACGGGTACTGCCGCACGGCCTCACGCGCCAACGCCACGCCGGACATGCCCGGCAGCGTCACATCCGTGAAGAGCACGTCGATGGGGTCCCTGCCCAGCACCGTGCGCGCGGCTTCCGCACTCTCCACCGCTTGCACGCCATGTCCCATGTCCGTGAGCAATTCGCACGCGGATTCGCGGATGTCCGCGTCGTCCTCCACCAGCAGGATGCGCAGCGGCCCCTTCAGCGCTCCGTCCGCCGCGCGCGGCCCCTCGGCAGCGGGCACGGGGGCGGGCCCCTTCAGCCCCTTGGCCGCCAGCCGCTGCTCGCGCTGGCGCAGCATCGCGCGGATCTTCCGCGCCAGGTCCTCGCGCCGGTACGGCTTGCTCAAGAGGCTCACGCCGGGATCCAACCGGCCGCCGTGCACGATGGCGTTCTCCGTGTAGCCCGACGTGAAGAGCACCTCCAGCTCCGGCAGGAGCGCCTTGGCTTGCCGCGCCAGCTCCGGGCTGCGCACCGGCCCCGGCATCACCACGTCCGTGAAGAGCAGGTCCACCGGCAGGCCGCTCTGGATGACCGCGAGCGCGCTCTGGCCGTCGGAGGCCTTGAGCACCCGGTAGCCCAGCTCCGTGAGCACCTCCACCACGGTGCCTCGCACCGCCGGATCATCCTCCACCACCAGGATGGTCTCCGTGCCGCCCTCCACCTGTCCGGAGGGGGCCTCCGCCGGCTGCACCGCCACCTGGAAGCTGCGCGGCAGGTAGATCTTCAGCGACGTGCCGTGCCCCAGCTCGCTGTAGATCTTCACGTGGCCGCCGGACTGCTTCACGAAGCCGTACACCATGCTCAGCCCCAGGCCCGTGCCGCGCCCCTCCGGCTTGGTGGTGAAGAACGGTTCGAACGCCCGCTCCATCACCTCCGGCGTCATGCCCGTGCCCGTGTCGGAGATGGCCAGCAGCACATACTGCCCCGCGGTGACCTCCGGGTGCAGCAGCGCGTAGTGGTCATCCAGCATCGCGTTGCCCGCCTCGATGGTGAGCCTGCCCCGTCCGTCCATCGCGTCGCGCGCGTTGATGGCCAGGTTGAGGATGACGTTCTCCAACTGGTTGCGGTCCACCGACGTGTTCCACAGCCCGCCCGCGATGACCGTCTCCACCTCCACGTCCTCCCCGAGCGCGCGGCGCAACAGGTCATCCATGTCGCGCACCAGCCGGCCCACGTTGATGGACGAGGGGGCCAGCGGCTGACGCCGCGCGAAGGCCAGCAGCTGCGAGGCCAGCCGCGCCCCGCGCTCCACCGCGCCCAGCGCCGTCTCCAGCCGCCGCTGCGCCTTCGCGTCCCCCGCCAGGTCCCGCTGGAGCAACTGGAGGTTGCCGCTCACCACCTGGAGCAGGTTGTTGAAGTCGTGCGCCACGCCGCCCGTCAGCTTGCCCACCGCCTCCATCTTCTGCGCCTGGCGCAGCGCGGCCTCCGTCTGGCGGCGCTCCGCCTCGCTCTGCTCCAGCTCGCGCGTGCGCTCGCGCACCAGCTCCTCCAGGTGGTCGCGGTGGCGCGCCAGTTCGTCCTCGGCGCGCTTCTGCGCCGTCATGTCATGCCCCTGGACGAAGATGCCGGAGACGCGCCCGTCGGCCTCCACGATGGGCTGGTACACCAGGTCCACGAAGGCCTCCTCCAGCGGCCCGCCCGGCACGCGCTGCAACATCACGCGCATGCCGTGGCCGACGAAGGGCTCCGCGGAGGTGAACACCCCGTCCAGCAGCTCGAAGAAGCCCTGCCCCGCCACCTCCGGCAGGGCCTCCCGGACGGGCTTGTTGAGCAGCTCCCGGTGGCCCACGAGCTGGAGGTAGGCGTGGTTCACCAGCTCGAACACGTGTGAGGGCCCCTTCAGGTAGCACATGAAGCCCGGGGCGACCTCGAACAGCCGCCGCAGGTGCCTGCGCTCGCCATCCAGCGTGAGGTTGGCCTCCTGCACGGCCTTGGCGCGCAGGAACACCCCGGCCTCCAGCTGCGTGCCCGGGTCCGACGAAGGGGCGCTCCGCGCGTCAAGCATGGCCTGCTTGAGCTGCTGCAGCTCCGTCACGTCCATCGTGTGCTGGAGGATGAAGGCCACCTCGCCCGCCGCATCCAGCAGGGGCGTGTGCGTGGCGCTCCAGTAGCGGTCCTCCACCACGATGCCCGAGTCCGTCCACCGGGGGACCCGGTAGGGAATGAGCGCCAGGGTGTCCAGGGCCCGCTCATTGAGCACCCGGAAGAATGAATCGCGCAGCATCCGCAGGCTGGCGTTGGCCGGGTCGTCCGGGTCGTTGGGGAACGCCTCGAAGACGTTGCGACCGACCAGGTCCTCCAGCCGGCTGGCCGTCACCCGCAGGTAGGCCGCGTTCGCCGTCACGTACCGCAGCTCGCGGTCCAGCAGCATGTACGGGTTGGGGGAGAGCTCGAAGAGCTTCTGGAAGTCGAAGGGTGCCTGCATCCAAATGACCGGGAGGGTTAGCTCCTCCCGTCCTTTCCTGGGGCCGCGGGACGCGGAAAGGGCGTTCGAACCCAGTGTACGGACAACCCCCAGGGCGCACCGTCCAAAAGGCCGGCCTCCCCTGCCATCCCATGCGCAAGGCCCCCTGGAGGGTCCCCGACTGGACACCACTCAACACCCGCCCCTCCTCCCGCATGCCCATGCTTCCCCGTCCGTCCTGGCTGTAAGATTGGGCGGGTATTTCCGACCTCACGATTATTGTGGTATGAGATAATTACCGCCCAGGCGGCGCAGTCCCACATGAACCGGCGTGCGCGGCAGGGGGTCGCCTTGGGTTGGGGGGAAGGCCTCCCCTGCCTCCAGCCAGAGCGCTTGCGCCCGGCAGGAGGTCTGTCCCCAATGCTTGCCGTTCCGGAAACGGTGTCGCTGGATGACTCGGAAGCGGTCACCTCTCGCGTGTTCGAGCGCCGGTCGCTGACCGCCGTCGTGAGGGAGCTGTCGGTGGTGGCCAACGCGCGTGGAATGTGGGCCGTGACGCGTCAGTGGCTCATCATCGCGATGTCGGTGGCGTTCGTGGTGCAGGTGGACCGCTGGTGGGCATGGCTGCTGGCCGCGGTGTTCATCTCCACCCGGCAGCACGCGCTCCTGAGCCTGGTGCACGAGGCTTCGCACCACCACCTGCTCACGAACCGGTTCGCGAATGACTTCCTCGCGGACGTGCTGTGCGCGTTTCCCATGAACATCACCACGGCGGGCTACCGCAAGGAGCACGCGGAGCATCACCGGTACGTCAACACCCCGAAGGACCCCTACTGGCGCACCGCGCAGCGTGACAGTGCGTGGATCTTCCCGCGAACACGCTGGGGCGCCGCGCGCGTGCTGCTGGGGGACATGGTGGGCGTCTTCACGCTCTCCCACCTGAAGATCATGATCCCCTGGTCCTTCACGGGCCGGATGATGGGCAAGGGCGGGCCGCCGCCCTCGGGCGCGGAGAAGGTGCGCTACACGCTGTGGATGCTGGGGCTGGTGGCCTTCCTCACCCTCACGGGCGGGTGGCTGCACTACCTGCTCTTGTGGTCGGTGCCGTCGCTCACGCTGATGATGATGGCCTTCCGCATCCGCGCGGTGGTGGAGCACCCCTTCACCCCGGCCTCGGAGGACGAAACGCACGAGACGCGGGACGTGGAGTCACCCACCTGGTTCGAGCGCTTCTTCATCGCGCCCTTCAACGCCGGCTACCACCTGTCCCATCACCTCTTCCCGTCGGTGCCCTACTACCACCTGCCCGCGCTGCACGAGCAGCTCAAGCGCACCGGGCTCTACCGCCCCGGAGAAAACCACTTCCGCACGTACCTCCTGGGCAAGGAGAGCGCGTGGAGCTTCATGACGTCGGCCGCGAAGAAGTGAAATGCAGCGGTGATGCAGGATTGAATTCCCACGTGTAGCGGCGTGGATGCCTTTCCCCTGGAGGCGCGCATGGAGCGCCTCCAGGTGTGGGAAGGGCCCGCTCCTTCGAACCATCACCAGGCGCGTTTCATTCACGCACCGGCCGCCCGCGAGTCTGTTCGCGCACCGGCCTGGCGTCCTCGCGACGTACCCAAACACCCCACCCCATGGCTTGAACGCCGACCGGCGATCGCGGTGTTTCTAGGCCTCGATCGCCAGGTCCCCTTTGTACGTCCGCCACTTCCGGCGCGACGCCCAGGGCGGCCGGGGGAATTTCCTGTCACGCGCCGCGGGCAGGAAGTGCGGTTCCTCCGACCCCGCCCCTTTTCACCTGGCGAAGCAGGAGCAGACTTGAGAAGGCAGCTCATGGGGTTCCTCGTGGCGTTGGGCGCGGTGCACGCCGGCTGTGGCGGGGCTCCGGACTTCACCTCCACCGCGGGCGATGAGGACTCGCTGGTGGCCTCCGAGGACGCGCTCGCGAGCGCGACCACCCTGTACGACGACGCGTTGGGTTCAGGCTGGCAGGACTGGTCCTGGGCGACGCACAGCCTCACGGCGACGAAGCCTGTGTTCGCCGGCACGCGCTCCATCTCCGCCACGTTCAAGCCATGGACGGGCGTGTACCTGAACCACGCGGGCGTCCCCACCACGGGCTTCGGCTTCGTGGAGTTGCAGGTGAACCCTGGCGCGACGAACAACCCGGCCCTCGCGGTCTACGCGACCGTGGGCACGTCGCAGAAGACGCCCGTGGCGCTCAACCCGTCCTGTGTGGGCGGCAGCATCAAGGCCAACGTGTGGACGCAGTGCCGCGTGCCGCTCGCCACCCTGGGCGCGGCGAGCGGGAACCTCACCGGCTTCGTGATGATGGAGAACGCGGGCAGGAGTCTGGCCCCGGTGTACTTCGACAACGTGCGGCTCGCGGCGAGCACGACCGCGCCGTCCGCACCCACCGGCCTGAAGGCCACGGGCTCCACCACCGACGTCGCGCTCACGTGGGGCACGGTGACGGGCGCCACGGGCTACAACGTCCACCGCGCCGCCTCGCAGTCCGGCACGTACACGAAGCTCACCGCGTCCCCCGTCACGTCCGCGTCGTACAAGGACACCAGCGCGGTTGGCGGCACGACGTACTGGTACGCCGTCACCGCGCTGAACGCCGCCGGGGAGAGCGCCCGCTCTTCCGCGGTGTCGGGCACGCGCACCGCGCCCACCGGCGTGAGCGTCACCGTCACCCCCTCGAGCGTCACGCTGGCGCGCGGCGGCGTGCAGACCTTCACCGCGAAGGTGACGGGCGCCACCAACACGGCAGTCACCTGGTCCGTGCAGGAAGGCGCCACGGGCGGCAGCGTCACCTCCAGCGGCACGTACACCGCGCCGCAGACGGCGGGCGGCTACCACGTCGTCGCGACCAGCAGCGCGGATCCGACGAAGAAGGCCATCGCGGACATCACCGTCACGGGGCCCGTGGGCAACACCAACAAGTGGGTGTCCGGCTACTACACGGGCTGGAACGCGGATGACTACCCGCCGGAGAAGGTGGACTTCAGCGCGCTCACGCACATCATCGTCGGGCGCGTGACGCCGAACGCGAACGGCACCGTCAACGCCATCTTCGACAACTCCAACGGCTCCGCCATGGCGAAGACGCTGTCCACGCGCGCGCACGCGGCGGGACGCAAGGCCATCATCATGGTGGGCGGCGCGGGCGAGCACGCCGGCTGGGTGGGCGCGGCCACTCCCGCGAACCGGGAGAAGTTCGTCACCAACCTGCTCAAGGTGATGGATGACCACGGCTACGACGGGCTCGACATCGACTGGGAGCCGGTGGAGGAGGCGGACAAGCCGAACCTGCTCGCGCTCGTGCAGCGGCTGCGTCAGGTGCGGCCCAACATGCTGATGACCTTCCCCATCGGGTGGATCAACAACAACTTCAGCGCCGACGCGGAGCTCAGGTGGTACCCGCAGCTGGCGACCTACATGGATCAGGTCAACATCATGTCCTACGAGATGATTGGCGTCTGGGACGGGTGGGATTCGTGGTTCACGTCCGCGCTGACGGGCGAGTCCGGCACCCATCCCACGTCCGTGGAGTCCAGCCTCAAGGCCTGGGTGAACGCGGGCATCCCCAAGGAGAAGCTGGGCATGGGCATCCCGTTCTACGGCCTCGCGTGGCGCAACATCAGCGGCCCCCGCCAGGCCTTCACCAACTGGTCCGACTACGTGGGCGGGGACAACTCCTTCACGTACAAGAAGATCCTCGAACTCTCCAAGACGGGCACCCTCAAGTGGGACGTGGCGGCACAGGCCAACTACGTCACGTTCAACACGCCCGTGGAGGACGGCACCGTGCGCTGGATTACGTACGACGGTCCGGAGGCCATCCAGGCCAAGGGCCAGTACGCCAAGGCCAACGGCTACGGCGGCACCATCATCTGGACCATCAACCAGGGCTGCACCGACCGCGCGACGGGCGCCAATCCCCTCCTCACCGAGGTGAAGAAGGCGTTCCTCCAGTAGCCGTCGGAGCAGGACGGAAGCACCCGGTCGCGTGGGCACCTGCTGCCCGCGCGGCCGTCTTCGTTTCAGGGGACTCGCTACGCGGACGGCGGCGCGGAGGCGGGCGACGACACGGGGGCGTCCACCGGCTCCGGGGGCGCGGTGTAGACGCCCTGGTATTCCGGCGGAAGCAGCGCGGCCACCCGGCGCATCATCGCGTCCACCAGCGCCTGGCGCGCATCCTTCGCGCCCGCGACCTCCGGCTCCAGGTCCTCCATGCGGAAGGCGGGGCCGAACGTCACCGTGACGTCCGCGTGGAAGAGCCGCTCGCCGCCCATGTCGGAGTCGTTGATGGGCATCAGCTTCTGCGTGCCCGTCAGCGCCACCGGCACGATGGGCACCCCGGCGCGCTTGGCGATGAGGCCCACGCCCTTCTTCGCCTGCAGCAGGCCCGCGGAGCGGCTGCGGCCGCCTTCCGGGAAGATGAGCACCGACTGGCCGCCCTTGAGCAGCTCCACGCAGCGGCGCAGCGCTTCGATGTCCGGCGAGTTCGGCGTGATGTCGATGGTGTCCATCGTCTCCGCCGCCAGCCGCGTCATCACCGTGCCGTGCAGCTTCACGCCGGCCAGGAAGACGACGTGCCGGGGACGCAAGGCACGGTAGAGCGTGAAGCCGTCCGCGTTGGACAGGTGGTTGGCGATGAAGAGGCAGGCGCCCGGCGGCACGTCCTTCAGGCCGTACACCTTCGCATGGGACAGCGTGCCCCACACCGCATGCATCAGCCCCCGCACGACAAACCGGCGGGGCGTGCGCGGCAGCAGCGACATCAGGAAGAAGAGAACTCGAAGCACGCGCCGGCCCACTTCCTTTTCTGGATTCCCCCACGCAACACGGGGCGGAACGGATCCACGTCCACCTGGAGATGTAGTCCTGCCCGCCAGGGCCGGTCAGCGCCCGTCCTCCGGCCCGCCCCTGCCC